>JANMMQ010000308.1:0-19483 GCA_031373465.1 Ilumatobacteraceae bacterium
CTTCGTGATCGCCATGGTCGGCCCCGGGCGCTGGTCACTCGACCATGCGGTCGGCATCAATTGGCACGGATGGACAGGGGCCGTGATCGCCGCGTTGGCTGGGATCGGCGGCGCTATCACGCATTTGGCGATCTGCTACCGCCCACCGAAGGAATCATGATCGATACAGCCGATACAGCCGATACAGCCGATACCGCCGAGCCGAGACATCGGCCGTGGGTCAAGGTCATCCTGGTTCTGATCTGCTCGCTGATAGCGGCGATGTGGGTCTACGCGTTCATCTTTGCGCCAAAGCAAGGCGTGTACTTTGTGACCGACAAGAACTGGCGCACATCGGCCGACCGCATCTGCGCCACCTCCGAGCAGCAACGTCTGGCGCTTGCTGACACCGAGCAGGGCTACATCAAGAATCCGACGCACGAGCAGATGCTCCAACGCGCCGACATCGTGGACCGCGCCACCGACACGATCGAGGGGATGCTCAACGATGTTGAGGCATTGCCCTTGACCGGCAGTGACGATCGCGAACGCGTCACGATCTTCATGAAGTACTACCGCGAGATCATCGCCGACCGCCGGGCGTACACGGCCCGGTTACGCGCCTTCGAGCTCGAGCCGTACCGCGAGTCGCTGGTGAACGGCGGTCCCGTGAGCAACGTCGTGATCGACTTCACCACCGGAAACGCGATCCCCCACTGCATGCCGCCGGGTGAGCTCGGCGGCGACCTGTGATCTATCGATCGGCGCGCACCCAACCCTGACCATCGACATATCGGCGGATCACGGCGGCCGGTGCGCCGGCGGCGACACAGAAATCGGGCAGCTCGCCCGTCACCACCGAGTTGGCCCCGACTGTGACGTGACGCCCGATCCGGGCGCCGGGAAGCACCACCGTGCCGAAGCCCAGCCACGATCCGTCACCAATCACCACCGCTTGCTCGGGCATGAGCTGCTGTGCGATCGGGCGGGTGAGGTCTTCATAGCCGTGGTTCTGGTCGGTGATGTAGACGTGGTGCCCGGTCCAGACGTCATCGCCGATGTCTATCGAGAGGTGTCCGACGATCCCACTGCCTTTGCCGATGAGGCAGCGGTCGCCGATCCTCACTACCGAGTCGGTGAGAAGCTGCTGGCCCGGCATCATCCCCGCCGACAGCGTGACCTGCGGGCCGATCCTCGTGCCCTCGCCGATGTGGATGTACTGCTCGTTGAGGATCGTGTTGGCCGGGAAGCAGATGATGCTGTTCGAGCCGAACCTGCCGAACCGTCGACCGGCTCGGCTGCGCGGCCCGATGGCTCCCCACCAGCACAAACGCTGCCACGCGGACCTGACGACCGCACCGCAGATCTCATAGGTTCCGCCGCGTAGCCGGTCACGCACGCGCGCACGCTATCCCGTTGGTCGATTTACCTGGACCATCGCTGCGCACTTCGCGAAACCCGTTAGCATGAACGCTTCCGGCGGCGGCAGTGCAGGAAAGCCTTCCGGCGATGAGGAGTATTGTCTATGTCGAACATCGGCGATGCGGCTGCAGCTGTACTTCGTCACCCAATCGCTAAGGGATGGCTGGTCCACTGTGTGACCGCCAGCGGCGCCATCTGCGGCATGCTCGGGATCATCGCCGTGTCCGACAAACAGCCGCGCGAAGCCGTTCTGTGGCTCGCTGTGGCCATGGTTCTCGACGGCGTCGATGGTCCCGCTGCAAGGGCGTGGAAGGTCTGCGACCATGTGCCACGAATCGACGGGTACACGCTGGACCTGATCGTCGACTTCGTCACCTGCATCGTCATCCCGGTCATCTTCCTGCACCAGTTCAACATGCTTCCCAACGGTGCGTCGCTGTACATCGGTGCGTTCGTACTGTTCATGTCGGCACTGTGGATGTCGCGGACCGATCAGATGACACCCGACCACTGGTTCAACGGGTTCCCCTGCGAGTGGAACATGATCGTGCCGACGCTGTACCTGCTGCGAGCGGACAAATGGTTCGTCACGGTTGCGTGCATCGCGCTTGCGTTGACACAGCTGACCAACTGGAAGTTTGTGCACCCGATGCAGGTCCGTCGGTTCCGGCCGCTCACCGTCTCGGTGACCGTGGTGTGGCTGGCGACCGTGCTGTGGATGACGGCAGAGTCGCCGCACAACAAGCCCGCTGTCGGCCCGGCCGGCGCCGTCGGCACTGCGCTGCTGATCGCCTGCCCGCTGTACATCGTTGGCATCGGGGTCTGGCGCACCATCGGCCGCGGGGCACTCGAGGCTGCTGCCGCCGACGCGCATCTCGCCAGCGCGTAGGGCAAATGGGCCTCGGCCACATCACAGACGTGCAAGGTGTGCTGGTTGGCCACTACCAACGACGCGGTCGCGGATGGCGAACGGGCACGACGGTCGTGCGCATCGACGACGGCGCCGTTGCATCATGCGATGTGCGCGGTGGCGGGCCTGGCACGCGCGAGACGGATCTGCTCGACCCAGTGGCGATGATCGACAGGGTGCACGCGATCTGCCTGTCGGGTGGCAGCGCATACGGCTTGGCGGCAGCTCACGGGGTCATGCGCTGGCACGAGGAACGGCACATCGGCTTCCCGGTCGGCCCACAACCACCGCACGTCGTGCCGATCGTGCCGGCCGCAGTGATCTTCGATCTCGGGCGCGGCGGCGTGTTCGTCAACCGCCCCGACGAAGAGTTCGGCCATCGAGCTTGCGCCGCAGCGCGCAGCGGTGGCGTGCCGATGGGCGCGGTCGGTGCCGGCACGGGTGCCGTGGCCGGCGGTCTGCAGGGTGGAGTCGGCTCGGCGAGCGTGATCCTGCCCGATGGCGTGGTCGTCGGGGCATTGGCGGTCGTCAATGCTGCCGGCCAGGTGATGGATCACTCGACGGGTCTGCCGCATTTCCGCGAGGGCACGAACTTGCGCCGACCGTCCGCAGCAGAGCGAGGTGCGCTGATCGAGGCGTCCCGCCAACCGCCGACGCCCTTGAACACGACGATCGGGGTTGTCGCCACATCGGCCGCCCTGACCAAAGCAGAGTGCCGAAAGATGGCATCGGTCGCCCACGACGGCTTGGCGCGAGCGGTTCGGCCGGTGCATTCGATGTTCGACGGCGACACGATCTTCTGCCTCGCGACGGGGCAGCACGGGCTCGAGGCAGACGAAGCACCCGGCCTGCGCCGCGCCAACACCCGTCCGGGGATCGTCAACACGCTGCTTGCGGCGGCCGCTGACTGTTTCGCCTTGGCCTGCACACGCGCGGTCGTCGAGTCCGCTTCGATCGGCGGCCCTCCCAGCTACCGCGATTTGTGCCCCAGCGCGTTCGCTGGCGGCAGATGATCGATGCCTGAAGTGACGCACCAAGCTTTCGGAACCGGTGCCTGGGTCGATAGGTTGGCTCTGGCGTCGGGGAAATTTACGCCCCGGTCGAAGGAGGCAGTGGCTTCATGACCAACAAGACGCACGACAGACCGAAGGTCACGGTCCCCGAGTTGGCTCGGATGAAGGCCCTCGGAGAGAAGATCTCGATGATCACCGCGTACGACGTCACGTTCGCGCGGCTCGTCGACCTTGCCGGCGTCGACATGATCCTGGTCGGGGACTCGGTCGGCATGGTCGTGCAGGGCGAAGCCAACACGATCCCAGTTGCTCTCGACGACATGGTGTATCACGTGCGACTCGTTTCGCGGGCCAAACCACGTGCACTGATCGTGGGCGACCTGCCCTTCGGCTCGTACCAGGTCAGCCCGCAGCAAGCGGTCGAGAGCTCCATCAGGCTGATGAAGGAAGGCGCGGAGTGCGTCAAGTTGGAGGGTGGCGTGGTGATGGGTGAGACCATTCAGGCGCTCACCCGCGTCGACATTCCGGTGGTCGGCCACATCGGTCTCACGCCGCAGAGCTTCCACCGCATGGGCGGTCACAAGGTACAGGGCCGCTCGAGCGGCTTCGAGGCGGGAGGTCGCGAGCGACTGCTCGACGACGCCCACGCCGTGGAGCAGGCCGGTGCCTGCGCAATGGTGATCGAAGGGGTGCCTCTGGACCTCGCCGCCGAGATCACGCAAAAGGTCTCGATCCCGACCATCGGGATCGGTGCCGGACCGGGGTGCGACGGCCAGGTGCTGGTGTTGCACGACGTGCTCGGGCTCAGCGACCTGTCGTTGAAGTTCACGAAGCAGTACGCCAACCTGTCCACGCTGGCGGTCGAGGCCACGGCGGCGTTCGTTCGCGAGGTTCGCGACGGCACGTGGCCAGACGACGCGCACAGCTTCCACTGAGCCAACCCCGATGCTGATCTGCCGCGACCCGGCCTCCATGCACGCGTGGAACCGCGCCCAGCGGATCGAGGGGCGACGGATCGCTTGCGTGCCGACGATGGGAGCGCTGCATGCCGGTCACTTCGCATTGATCGAAGAGGCCCGGCGACAGGGCGACGTGGTCGTCGTCTCCATCTTCGTCAATCCGCTGCAGTTCAACCGCGTCGACGATTTCGACAAGTACCCGCGGCCCATCGATGACGATGTCGATGCCTGCCGCGCCGCGTGTGTCGACGCGGTCTACGCCCCTACCGCGGCTGTCATGTATCCGGCGGGATTTGAGACCCATGTCGAGCCCGGTGCGCTGGCCGGCTCGCTGGAAGGCAGCAGCAGACCGGGTCACTTCCGCGGGGTAGCGACCGTGGTCGCCAAGCTGTTCGGCGCGATGCAGCCCGATGTCGGCGTCTTCGGTCAGAAGGACTTCCAACAGTTGGCGGTCATCCGCAGGATGGTCACGGACCTCGACATGCGCGTCGAAATCATCGGAGTTCCAACGGTTCGCGAGCCCGATGGGCTTGCTGTGTCCAGCCGCAATCAGCGCCTCACCGCCGATGACCGTCGAGCATCGGTGTGCCTCGTGGAAGCCATGCGCGAAGTCGCGTCAGCCCTTGCTGCGGGAGAGCGCGACGCTGAACATCTGATAGCACTCGCCAGCGATCGAATCGACTCCGAGGTGCCTGCCGTTCTCGAGTACGTCCGCATCGTCGATCCGGTCACCCTTGACCCCGTCGCCGTGATCGATCAGCCCGCGATCATTCTCGTCGCAGCGCTCTTCGGCGATGTTCGCCTGATCGACAACATGCCCCTGGTTCCATGACCGTTAACGTGGAGAGAGCCAGCCGCTGAGGGCCAGCGCCATCGCGATCGCGTTGAGGATGGCGTGCGCGATCATCGTCGGGGCGACTCTGCGGATGAGGAAGGCGGCGCCGCCCAGGACACACCCCACCGCACTGAGCACGACGATCAACCCTACGTTGCCGGTTCCGCGCACCGGGTCGAAGTGGGCGAGCCCGAACAGCACCCCCTGCAGGCCAACCGCGACGACCGCCCCGTGGCGCGACAGCAATCCACGCAGGACCACCCCGCGAAACACGATCTCCTCGGCGATCGGTGCTGCCACTACAGCGAGCACCAGTAGAGAGACCACATAGCCGCGATCGGCGTTCAGCTCCGACACGTTCCTGACGTTGCTCGTGAACGGAATGTGCAACACAACGACGATCACCCCGACGACGACCTGTGCAACGAGGCAAGCCGCCCAAACGACCGGGCCCCAGCCCGCGTCGGACCAACGAGCGCTGAGACCGACGTCCCGGCGGAACCGGCCGGAGCCCCACTGCCGGCTGGCGTACCAGCACCACAACAGCGCCGGTACGTACCCGACCAACGCGACGATCGACACATAGACCGCGATCGGCCATTCGAATCCCGCGATGGCCTTCAACAGGTACCGGCTGGCAGTAACCGAGACGAGCAGCGTGGCCACGGCTCCCCACGCGGCACGACTGGGGAGAGTCGGGTGTGGGGGCTGCGGTGCAGGCGCGGGCACCGCCACGTACCCGGTCCACATTCGACCATCCCAGAAACGGACCGCCGAGTTGTTCCATGGATCGGGGAACCAGCCGGTGGGGGTCGGCAACATCGGCGCCAGCGTACGGGCCAGGTGACTGATTGCCCAGCGCACCGATTTGAATAGTGTCGCTCCGATGACCGATCCCCGCGCTGTCTCCTTCTGGCTCGATTCGCTACCCGATGACAGCCTGGCCGGCAGGCCGCAATTGCCCGGCGACATCACCGCGGACGTGGCGATCGTCGGCGCCGGATACACCGGCTTATGGACGGCCTATTACCTCCAGCAGATCGATCCCTCGTTGCGCGTGGTACTGGTCGAGGCCGAGTTCGCCGGCTTCGGCGCGAGCGGTCGCAATGGTGGCTGGCTCTCCGCCCTGCTGCCGATGAGCTTCGAGGCCATGGCGGCCGACCACGGGCGACATGGTGCGGTTGCCATGCAGCGGACCATGCACGATGCCGTCGCCGAGGTTGCCCGGGTTACCACGACGGAGGGCATCGATTGTCACCTGGCCAAGGGCGGTTACCTGAACCTGGCACGGACAGAGCCCCAGGTCAGCCGGGTTCACGAGCTCCTGAAGTACTACCGCTCATGGGGGTTCGGCGAGGAGGACTACCGGTGGCTGGACGCCGGCGAGGCGTCGGCTCGCCTCAACGCGACCAGGGTGCGCGGTGCCGGCTACACGCCCCATTGCGCCGCAATCCATCCCGCGCGGCTGGTTCGGGGATTGGCGAACACGGTCGAGCGGGGCGGTGCGACGATCTACGAGAACACGCGGGTGCTGCAACTCGATGATCGGAAACTGCGTTGCGAGACGGGGACCGTCTCGGCAGATGTCATCGTGCGCGCCACCGAAGGGTTCACTGCCCGGCTGCCCGGTCACCGTCGCACGGTTGCGCCGATCTATTCGTTGATGATCGCCACCGAGCCCTTGCCCGAATCATTCTTCGACGAGGTCGGATGGGCACAGCGTGAGACCTTCAACGACGATCGACGGCTCATCATCTACGGCCAGCGCACCGCCGACAACCGGATCGCGTTCGGTGGGCGCGGCGCTCCTTACCACTTCGGCTCGGCCATCAAGCCGGAGTTCGATCGCCATACCGAGGTGCAGGATTCGTTACGGGTCCTACTCGGCGAGATGTTCCCGGCGCTCGGCGACGCGAAGGTCACGCATCGCTGGGGCGGGCCGATCGGAGCGCCACGAGACTGGTACTGCTCCGTGGGGTTCGACCAGGCACAAGGACAGGCGTGGGCAGGCGGCTACGTCGGCGACGGAGTCACAACGACGAACCTGGCGGGTCGCACGCTGGCCGACCTCATCACTCATCGCGACACCCACCTGACGTCGTTGCCGTGGGTCAACCATCGCTCGAGGAAGTGGGAGCCAGAACCGCTCCGCTGGCTCGGGATCAACACCATGTTGCGCCTGCCGATGGGTGCCGATCGGTACGAGGAGCGCACCGGCAAGACCGAGAAGTGGCGCAGCAAGATCCTGGAACACTTCATCGGACACTGACTGGTGCAGATTACGCGGGGAAGGTCGCCGGCACGGTGTCCACATAGAGCCAGGTGTTGAAGAACTCGGTCAGGTTCTGGCCGGACACCTGGCTGGCCAGCGAGACGAAATCCTCGGTGGTCCGCGATTGCCCGGAGTTGTCGGCAACCCAACGCTTCAGGAGCGCGAAGAAGTTGTCGTCGCCGATGGTCTTGCGAAGCGCGTGCAGAACCACGGCTCCACCGTCGTAGCTGTTGAACCCGAACATCTCGTCGGCGGTCGGAGCAGCAGTCGGGCTGTGCTGGCGGCCGGCAAGTCCTGCCCCGGCGGAGTCTTCGATCGGCTGCAGCCCGATGTGATCGAGCCACATCCACTCCGCGTAGGTCGCGAAGCTCTCGGTCAGCCACACGTCCCTCCATCGGGCGGGTGACACGGCGTCACCGAACCATTGATGGCTCAGTTCGTGCGACAGCAGCAGTTCTTGACCGTGTTCGAGGCGGCCCGTGGAGAAATCGCTTCGACTGAACAAGGATCGTTCCATCGTCTCCATGGCCAGCCCCGGCACGCTGTCGGTGATCGCGATGCCGTATCGGTCGAGGGGGTACGGCCCGAAGAAGTCGTCGAAGTAGTCGATCTGGTCGTCGATCGTGTCCAAGTACACCTGCATCGTCGACCGGTCGTTGCGAAGGACCACGCTGAGGAGTGGCAAGCCGTTCGGGCCGACGCCGTCGACGATCTCGTAGTCGCCGGTCAGCAACTGGATCAGGTAGGTGGCCATCGGGCGATCCTCCTGCCATATCCAGGTGTCGGTGGAGGTGGCCGAGGTGTGATCGACAAGGGCGCCGTTCGCGACGGCCGTCAGCCCGGAAGGCACCGTCAGCTCGAACCGGAACGTCGCCTTGTCGCTGGGATGATCGTCGCACGGCATCCAGAAATGCGCTCCCTCGGGTTCGTTGAGCACGTACGAGCCCCCCGGCGTCGGGAACCAACCGGCAGCCCCGCCGGCGGCCGATGGCAGCGGACCGGGCCCCAGCACGGTGTAGTCCACGTCGACGGCCACGTGTTGGCCCTTGGTCAGCGGAGTGGCGGGCGTGATCAACAGCTCGGGAGACGCCGCCTCGAACACGGCCGGCACACCGTCGACCGACACCGCTGACACGACCGGTCCGGCCGAATCCAATGAGAACCTTGCCCGATCGGCCGTCATCGCAATATCCAGGTGCACCTTTGCCGCGATCTCTTTTCGCAGCGGGTCGTATTGCAGCACCAGGTCGTAGTGCTCGACGTCGATGCCCGGGTTGCCGAGCGATGGGAACAACGCATCACCGATGCCGTTCTCGTCGCGCCCAGCCGCGCCCACGTCGGTGGTGGTGGTCTCGTCGTGTGGCTGCGTGTCGACGGGAACGGTCGACTCGGTAGTGGGACTCGGCTCGGTGGTCGGTGGCGACGTCGTCGGGGAGGCCACCGTGTTGTTGGATCGTGCCTGCGTCGACACCACACCGGGAGCGGTCGCACAAGCTGTCAGGCACGAGAGCAGGAGGAGGCAACCCGTCCGTCGATGCACGGCTAGGGACTTTACTGTCAACGGTGAAGAGAATGGTCGCGCACGTCGGCGCGTAGTCGCACCGTGTAGACGGAATCGCCAGACAGCACTCCTCCGCGCGCGAAGAGCCGGCCATCCTGCCAGTTCGACAGGCCGAGCTCGGGCTGGTTCAGGGCGAATTGCCCATCGACCCACCGGGTGAACCCGTTACCGACGAACGGAGCATCGACCGCGTCGTAGAACCACTCGTGTTGGTCGGCGTCGTCGCTGATCAGCGAGGCCGCGAGTCGAGGGCTGAACCGGTTGAACAGGGCGACTGCCTCGGCGACGGATTCGACCTCGACCAGCCAGTACTCGGGGGCGTTCTCCCATTCCCATTCGGTGCCGAGCTGGTCGTGTACGTCGTCGGTGACGCGGTGCATCGTCGCCTCGGTGCCACGTCTTCGTGCGGCGCGCTGGGCTGCATCGGAGATGACGCTGCTGACCATCTGCGCGTTCGCCCGCAAGATGCAGCAGACGTTCATCGTGTTGCAGACCTTGCGGTCGAGAGAGTGTTCGATCGTTTCGGCAAGGACGTCGAGGTCGGCGTGTTCGGACACCACGATCCACGCTCCCCCAGTCCCGTGCAGGCTGACCGGCACCCCATGCTGTCGGGCCACCGCACCGAGCTGGGCGACGGCACCACCCGAGCCGCGGGCCACAGCCAGCGAAAGCCCGCGGTTGGAGAACAGGGCCCAACCGGCGGCATGCGCCGGTGACTCGATGAGTTGAACGGCTCCGGCGGGCAGCCCTGATTCGGCGAGGGCAGGCACGACGCAGTTGCGCATGATTGCCTGCGCTGTGCCGAGAGCGTCGCTACCGATCCTGAACACCGCCGTGTTGCCGGTGCGCAACACGCCGGTAGCGTCGGCGAAGACGTTGGGGCGACCTTCGAAGACGAACCCGACAACGCCGAGCGGCGCACGCCACGCCGAGACGGACCACTGCTCGTGCTGCATCGTCGACACCAGTTGTTGACGACGGATCGGCGAAGCGCCCCAGCTGCGCAGACCCGCGGCCATGTGACGACGCGTCTCCGGCGAGAGCACCAGCCTCGTCGTCGATCGGCCTCGCGAAAGCGCAGCATCGACGTCCATGTGATTGACCTCGAGGACCTCGGCGAACGAGCTGTCGTCGTCGACAAGGTCAGCGAACAGGTCGAAGAAGCTCGTGATCTGATCGTCGCTGCAATCACCGAGCGCCGCGAAGGCATCGGTGGCTCGGCCCACTGCCTGCGAGACCATTTCGTGCTCGCCACGACGGATGTGCAGCAGATCACCGGTGTCTTGAACGATGACCAGGCGGTCACCGGGCGCGAACGAACGGGCCAACTCAGCGGAGACCTCGGTGACCCGGTCACCGCCGTACACCAGCAGCTGACCTTCATCCAGGTGGGTGAGCTGCGAACTCATCGCTGGCTAGCGTACGACGGATGGAAGCGAAAGATTTGGTGGGGGGTCGACCCGACGACCGGCTCTACTTCCGCCAGTGGCTTTCGGGGCGGGACTTCGCGGTTGCCGACCCCATCGCCCAACAGATGGTCAACTTTGTCTACGCGATTGGCGATCGCACCACGGGCGAATGCCTGCTCATCGATCCCGCATATGCCGTCAGCGACCTGATCGACGCGGTCGGCGCCGACGGCATGCGAGTGACAGGCGTGCTGGCCACGCACTACCACCCCGATCATGTCGGTGGCTCGATGATGGGCCATTCGGTCGAGGGCGTGGCGGCGCTGCTCGAGAAGGTCGATTGCCCGATCCATGTGCAGCGCGACGAGGTGCCCTGGGTTCGCAGGACGACCGGTGTGGGCGAGCAGCACCTCGAGGCGCACGACCCCGGCGATGTGGTTCGCATCGGCTCCGTCGACGTCACGTTGGTGCACACACCAGGTCACACCCCGGGCAGCCAGTGCTTCCACGTCGAGGGTCGACTGGTCAGTGGCGACACGCTGTTTCTCGAGGGCTGCGGCCGCACTGACCTGCCCGGAAGCAATCCGGAGGACATGTACTACAGCTTGCAGAAGCTGGCGGCGATGCCGACGTCGACCATCGTCTATCCCGGTCATCGATATTCACAACCGTCCAGTGCGACGTTGCAGTCGATCCGCGACACCAATTACGTGTTTCGCCCGCAATCGGCCGACCAATGGCTGCAGATGTTCGGCGGCTGAGTCGTTAGATCGCCAGGCTTGCGGCAAGCGTCACGATCGCGACGTGGTACGTGACCATGATCGCCAGATGCATCCAGCGGCGCTCTGCGACGAATTGACCCCACCCGAGGATCGAATCGCTGATGATGAAGGCCGTCGAGCCGAGCATGATCAGCCAGTTGCCCGTCGCCCAGCCGGCAACGCACATCGACGAGATCACGATTAGATAGGCGCGTACCGGCAGACCGAATCCGCGAGCCCCTGCGCCGCGGACGATGGGCACAGCTGCAGTGCCCAGCAGCAATGCGCATCCCGCGACCGCGACACCTGCCATGCGCCAGCGGTCGAAACCGCGCATCGTGAACATCACAATGAACGCGATGTGAGCGAGGAGGAACGCGACCAGTCCGCCGACGAAGCGGTCGACCGCAGGCAACAGGGCCACATCGCCGACGAGGCACAACGCCAGGCCAACAATCGTGACGATCGTTGCTCCGCGTGGACCATCTGCCAACGCTGCGATCGCGATTGCCCCGATCGTCGTGAGCGGCTTCGAGATCATCTCAATGCGATCTCGCTGCCGCCACCGCGAGTACCAGTTGGCGACTGCCGCTATCGCGGTCGCAATGAGGGCCGCAAGCATCAGATGACCGCGTTGACGATCGCGCTGATCGCCGCGGCGGCGAGCAGCAACAGAACCAACCACCGGAATCGCTCGCCGTGAATGTGCTTGCGTACAGGGAATCCCAGAAGTTGTCCCGCCAACATTGCCGGGATCGTCACGGCCGATGCCACGAGGCCATCGCGGGTGATCTTGCCGGACGCGATGAACAGAGACATGCCGAGGATGTTGCTGAGAGCGAACACCGCGGAGATCGTCGCCCGAAAGGTGGCAGGGGGCAGCTGCCGAGCCTGCAGGGCGAAGACCAGCGGAGGACCGTTCGTCGACAGCGACGTGCTGAGGATGCCGGAGATGAAACCGGCTCCGAAGTCGAGACGTGGGCCGACGTGGTGCAGGTTTATCCGCATGGCCAGCAGGACCACAGCGATGAGCACGGCGATTCCGAGCATGAACCTCAACACGTTGTCGTCGACCGTCAAGAAGACGAGCAATCCCAGCGGCATGCCGAGGTAGGCGCTGATCGTCATCCGTTTCACGAGGACCTTGTCGGCGTTGGCGCGCTCCTTGTAGGCCTGCCAGGCCGTTACGAAGATCCCCGTGATCGAGGCGACGACGACGGCGACCTTCGGTTCGATCGCCAGCGTCATGACAGGGACAGAGAGAAGCGAAAAGCCGAAGCCGGCCACGATCTGCATGAACGCCGCGACGAAGACCGCCACCCCAACGACAATCAGTTGGGTGGTGGTCACGAGCACCGATTCTGACACGACAGACCGCCTACGCTGCGGAGCATGCTGCCGATCATCGACGTCACCTCGCCTGCAGCACCCGATGAGATCGACGGCGCCTGCCGCGAGTTCGGCTTCTTCGCGATCAGCAACCACGGCGTCGATGACGGCCTGCGCGAAGCGGTGCTGCGGACCGCGATCGATTTCTTCCGTCGCAGCGACGTGGAGAAGGAGCGTGTTTGCCTCGCCAACGGCGGGTCGGCCTGGCGGGGATGGTTTCCGCTCGGCGGCGAACTGACGTCGGGCGTACCCGACCTGAAAGAGGGTTATTACTTCGGGCGCGAGTTGCCCGCCGATCCCCGCCCAATGCACGGCCCCAACATCTGGCCGGACGAACCGCTGTCCCTGCGCCCGCTGATCACCGAGTGGATGGCGACGATGGAGCTTCTCGCCCAACGAGTCCTGGGTCTCATGGCAGAGGGTTTGGGACTGGACCGCGCCTACTTCCAAAACGGCCTCACCGCAGATCCCACGCCGCTGTTTCGCATTTTTCGATACCCACCGCATCCGCCTGACGGGGATGACCGTTGGGGCGTGGCCGAGCACAGTGACTATGGGCTGTTGACGCTCCTCGCCCACGACGGCACTGCCGGCCTGCAGGTCAAGGTCGCAGACGAGTGGATCAACGCGCCTTCTGATCCGGGCCTGATCATCTGCAACCTCGGCGACATGTTGGATCGTCTGACGGCCGGCCGGTACAGGTCGACTCCACACCGGGCCCGCAACCAGTCGTCAGCGGATCGATATTCGTTGCCCTTCTTCCTCGACCCGGGGTGGGACGCCGTGATCGAAGCCATCGACCTCGAAGACGGTTGGGCGGCTCCGGCTGACGCCGATCGACGATGGGACAGCGCCAACTTGCGCGAGCTCAGCGGCACGTATGGCGATTGGCTGACAGCAAAGGTCGGCAGGGTGTTCCCGCAGCTCGCGCAGGCCGTCATCGAACCGAGTCGGCAACCGCTCAGCGGCTGAGCGTGTACGTGCGGGCAGTGCGGTCGACGTCTGTCACCAGCCAGCCGTCGGCGAACAGCGGTTGCAGCGCGTCTCGCAGGCCGACCCGGGCGTGCATCGCAGGTTCCGCCGCGTTGGCGATCTCATCAGCAGTCACAGGCGGGACCGCGACCTCGGTGGAGTCGACACCCGTGAACCGTTGACCGACGAGGTCCCATTCGACGACCAAGCGGTCGCTGGGCAGTCCGCCGTTGATGCCCCCCATTGGTCCGTACATGTTGGCGTGATACTTGACACCGACGGCTTGTAGCGAGCGAAGGTTGAGGTGCGCGTTCGCGAGCTGCAGTGGATCGAACGTCCAGCGCATCGCTGTGCGCCCGTTGGCCAGGCACCATTCCCGCTGCTGTTGCTTGAGGGCAACGCCGAGCCCTGTGCGCCGATAGTCGGGGTCGACCGCGAGGTAGTGCGAATGCAGGACATGCGGCTCGAGGGTGGCGAAGCCGTAGACGGAGCCGACGAGCCGCTCGCCGTCGAAGGCTCCTATTGCCATGCCCCCCTCGCTGATCGTTGCCACCAGCATGTTGACGGCGACGAGCTCGCCGTGGCCACCCCAGACGCGCGACTCGAGGATCGGCATCGGCGCCAGGTCGGCCGCCGTTCGCAGTTCGCGGAACTCTATGGTCACCGACGGAGGACCTCGACGGATTCGGTAACCGTTTCGAGGAAACCTCGATCCAGCGTCACGCCGATGCCGGAACCGGGCGGGACCGGCATGACCCCGTTTGTGGCCTCGAGCGCTTGCTCGGTGATGTCGCGCGCGTAGGTGCGGCTGGCCGACGCTGTATCGCCTGGGTACACGAAGCCGGGCATCGTCGCGACATGAATGTTGTGGGCGCGTCCGATGCCAGTCTCGAGCATGCCGCCGACCCACATCGGCGCGCCGCGATCGACGCAGAGATCGTGAATGCGCTTGGTCGCCGCCAAACCGCCGACCCTGCCGACCTTCACATTGACGACGGCGCAGGCCGCGAGATCGAGCGCCGCCTTGACACGCGCCGGCGATGTCAGCGTCTCATCGAGGCACAGCGGTGTCTGCATCTGCGGGGCCAGTGCAGCATGATCGACGAGGTCATCCCAGTGCAGCGGCTGTTCGATGTAGTGCAGGTCGAACTGGTCGATCTTGTGAAGGATGTCGATGTCGTCGAGCGTGTACGCGGAGTTGGCGTCGACGGTCAGTTCGATGTCGGGGAACTCAGCCCGTACTGCGGACAGGAGGTCGACATCCCAACCCGGCTCGATCTTCAACTTGATCCGCTTGTAGCCCTGTTCGACGTGCCGTGCGACGGACGCAACAGTCTCAGGCACCGGGTTCATCCCCAGGCTCGCCCCCACCTGGACTTCGGTGACATCGCCGCCGACGAGTGTTCGCATCGGCACCCCCAATTGGCGGGCGTGACAATCCCACACCGCGAGCTCGAGCGCCGCCTTGGCCATCGGGTTGCCGCGCCACCCCTTCCACGAATCGACCAGCGTCATGGGATCGTCGCAGTCGTTGTCGAGCAAGGACGGCACGAGGGCTTCACGCAGCAAGTGCAGTGCACCGACGATCGACTCCTCGCGATACGCGGGCAATGTGTCCATCACTCCTTCGCCGTATCCCTCGACGCCCTCGGATCGAACCGTGACGATCGTCGACACCTTCTCGGTCTCTGCCGCGAACGATGTCTTGAACACCGACTTGTATGGGAGGCGGACGACCCGCAACTCAACTTGGTCTACGTGCATCTCTTGCTCCTACCAGGTGTCGATGTTGGGACGCTTCTTGCCGGGCCGCGGTGCGGGCGGAGGCGAGGACTCGAGCACCGCCGTGAGCCATCGTCGCGGCCGGAGTGCGTTCGATCAGATCCTGAACCGGGCGTCGGCGACGTTGAGCGGCGATCACGGTTGGGCCGTACCCTACGAACGAACCTTCGTCGACGAGATCGGCGACGTTCTCCCGGGCGGTGCGCCGCCCGACGGCCCGCCGCTGTTCGACCGCCTCGGGCCGCGCCGAATCGAGCCCCAGCACGAGACGCGATTGCACTTCGGCCAGGTCAGGACGAACCCGAGTAAGATCCTGCTCGTCCATTGCGGAGGCTGTGCGTCCCAGGACAACCCCTGGCTCGACCGTGGCGACAGGCGCACCGGCCATCACTGTCGCGCCGGCAGCGACCAGCACAGCGGTCACAGCGCCGTCGCACGGCGATTCGATGGTGTGTGGTGCATCTTCATCGATTCGATCACCATCAGTTGCTGTCGGGCGGTGACGTTGTCGCCTGGAGCCACATCGACGGAGACGATCGTGCCCTGCATCGGTGCTTCGACGTTCGTCTCGCCCATTCGTCCGACGGTAGCTGGCGCGACCGAATACGGTTGCTGTTGTGAGCGATGCTGCCGAGGTCTCGGTTTCGGGGAGGACCGTCACCATCACTCACCCAGACAAGGTCTTCTTCAAGACCCGCGGCGACACCAAGCTCGACCTCGTGAACTACTACCTCTCGGTCGGCGATGCGGTGATGCGCCAGATGTACGACCGACCCGTTCTGTTGCAGCGCTTTCCGAACGGTGCCGGCGGCTCCAACTTCTTCCAGAAGCGGATCCCCGACGGAGCACCCGAATGGCTGCACACCACGATCGTGCAGACCCCGAACGGGACAACGTCGCGGGCGCTGGTCATTGCCGACCTGTCACATCTCGTCTGGTCGGTGAACCTCGGGTGTCTGGGTTTCCACTCGTGGCCGTCCCGGGCTGCAGACCTCGAGCACTGCGACGAGCTGCGCATCGACCTCGACCCCGGTCCCGGGACCAACTATGGAATGGCGCAAGAGGCGGCGGCGGCCACGAAAGCCCTCTTCGATGAGCTCGGTGTTGTCTCTTACATCAAGACGTCAGGCAATCGCGGGCTGCACGTCTACGTGCGCCTGCAGCCCGCATACGACAGCGTTGCCGTGCGCAGCGGTGCTGTCGCTGTTGCTCGTGAGCTAGAGCGTCGACATCCTTCCCTGATCACAGCCTCATGGTGGAAAGAGGAGCGCGGCGAGCGGATCTTCATCGACTTCAACCAGAACGCACCGCACAAGACGGTGTTCGCGCCGTGGTCCGTCCGCGCACTCGATCATGCGCCAGTCTCCTTCCCGTTCCCGTGGGAGATGTTGCCGACGCTTCGTCCTCACGACATGACCATCGCCACCGTGCCGGCCTGGGTGGCCGAGCACGGCGATCCGTGGGCAGCGATGGACGAGTCGCCTGAACCGCTCGAGCCGTTCCTCGAGATGGTGCGAAAGGATCAAGCCGCAGGCTTGCAGGATGCGCCTTGGCCGCCGGTGTATCCGAAGATGGAAGGCGAGCCGTCCCGCGTCGCACCCAGCCGCGCCAAGAAACCGAAGCCGACCGAAGCCAAACAGGATCTGAGCTGATGACAACACTTCCGCTCGCCGATCGTTGGTTCGAACGAACGACCGTCGACGACTCGATCACGTTGCTGTGGGAGCCATACGTCATACCGTTGATGCGCTGCAACATCTGGCACGTACGTGGCCGCGACCGCGACCTTGTGGTCGACACGGGCATGGGATTCATGAGCCTGTCCGACGAGCTCGCAGACCTCGTCGACAAAGACGTCACGGCAGTAGCTACGCATGGCCACGACGATCACATCGGCGGCCATCACGAGTTCGACGACGTACGGGTCCACCCCGCTGAAGCGCCGCTGTTGCTCGCCCCGCCGATCTCCTCGCTCGTGCCGCGTGAGGCCTGGGGCGACGATTTCGTCGATTCGCTCGAGGCTGCCGGTTATCCGATGCCGGAGCCGTACTTCGTGACGGCGCTGCCCGCCGGAATGGCAGTCGACTCGTTCCACCAGCAGCCCGTAGCGCGAGTGCGGCACATCACCGTGGGCGATGAGATCGACCTCGGCGACCGCTGCCTGGAGGTGATCCATTTGCCCGGCCACTCACCCGGATCGATCGGGTTGTGGGAACGAGCGACGGGCACGTTGTTCTCCGGTGATTCGATCTACGACGGCCCATTGCTCGACGAGCTCCCGGAATCGTCGATCCCGGACTACTGCGCGACCATGGACCGTCTGCTGTCCCTACCCGTCACGGTGGTCCATGCCGGACATGATCCGAGCTTCGGGCGCGACCGCCTGAGAGAACTGGCGGGTGCCTACCTGCGACGTCGTCGAAAGTGAGTCAAATTGCCTATTCGAAGTGGCTTGCGAAGCCCTGCGACGACTGTTTGAATATCGGGTACCAGAGAAGGGAGGTGGTCCATACGATGACAGGTTTAGATTGTGGGACTCTGGAGGTGGTTGGCCGCTAACGGCCTTCGGACTGGACCGTCTGGCGAATCCCCGCCAACCTCCGCTTGAACATCTCGCCGAAGCTCGTCCCGTCGGCAGTCATGAGATGTCGAGTCTTCTATCAGTTCAATGAGCGAGGAGAGGCGCATAGTGCAGCCTCTCCTCGTTCGCTTTTGCACCCGCATTTCCCGCTAGCTACAGCCCAATTTCGGCTGCTCGGGCGAGCACGCCTTGGCGCTCGGCGCCGATCGTGGTGCTGTCGCCATGGCCGGTGTGGACGATCGTCTCGTCGGGTAGCCGCAGCAACACATCGCGTATCGATCGCACGATGGTCGGCTCATCGCTGTAGCTGCGTCCCGTCGCACCCGGCCCACCGCAGAACAGCGTGTCGCCGCTGAACACGGCACCAGAGCCGACGTCATAGAAGCAGCAGCACCCTGGCGAATGGCCGGGGGTGTGCAGCACACCGAGCTCGTGCCCGCCGCCTTTCAACGACTCTCCCGGAGTCAGCAACCCGTCGAGTTTGGCGTCGGGCCACACCGCCGCCCACAACATCTGATCGGCATCATGCAGCAGCACCGGTGCATCGACTGCATCGCGTAGCGGCACGGCGGCGTTGATGTGGTCGTTGTGCCCGTGTGTCAGCACGATTGCCTTCACTCGCCTGCCACCGACGGCCTGCACGATTGGTGCAGCATCGTGGGCAGCGTCGAACACAATGACCTCGCGGTCGTCGCCCACCAGCCAGATGTTGTTGGTGACCTGCCACTCACCACCGTCGAGGGCAAAGATCCCATCGGTCGTGACGAGCTCGATCGTCACAACGTCCTCACAACGACGTCCTCACAGCACGACCACGCTGCGCAGCACCTCGCCGCGCTCCATCTTGTGGAAGGCCTCTTCGACCGCGTCGAGCGAGATCGTCTCGCTGACGAACTTGTCGAGCGGTAGACGGCCCTGCTGGTGAAGCGTCACGAGCATCGGGAAGTCGCGCGAAGGCAGACAATCGCCATACCAGGACGACTTCAGCGAGCCGCCGCGACCGAAGACCTCGATGAACGGCAGTTCCAAGGTCATGTCCGGACGCGGTACACCGACCAGCACGACCGTTCCAGCGAGGTCGCGGGACTCGAACGCCTGGCGGTAGACCGCCGGATTGCCGATGGCCTCGATGCACACATCGGCACCATTGCCACCGGTGACCGACTTGATGTACTCGACGGGATCGGCGTTGCGTGAGTTGACGGTGTGCGTCGCGCCGAACTCCTTCGCCCACTCGAGCTTGCGATCGTCGATGTCGACGGCGATGATCGTGTGCGCCCCGGCCAGTCGAGCGCCGGCAATGGCGGCATCGCCAACCCCGCCACAACCGAAGACCGCCACCGAGTCGCCGCGACCGACGTTGCCGGTGTTGATCGCTGCGCCGATGCCGGCCATCACGCCACATCCGAGCAAGCCGGCTGTGGTGGCCGGCACCGCCGGATCCACCTTGGTGCACTGACCAGCGGCGACCAGAGTCTTCTCGACGAACGCGCCGATACCGAGCGCCGGCGACAGGACGGTCCCATCCGTCAGCGTCATCTTCTGGGTTGCGTTGAACGTGTTGAAGCACAGCCACGGCCGACCACGCAGACAGCTGCGACATGTTCCGCACACGGCGCGCCAGTTGAGGATGACGAA
>JANMMQ010000333.1:0-4230 GCA_031373465.1 Ilumatobacteraceae bacterium
CTGAGCATCCTGGTGCACGAGGGTTTCGTGGAGCGGACTCCCGACGAGCGCTACCGGCTGAGCCTGAAGCTGTACGAGATCGGACAAGAGGTCGTCAGCAGCCGAGTCCTGCGCCAGGTCGGCCACGTACCGTTGGAGAAGCTGCACAACGACAGCCACGAGGCCGCGCAGATGGCTGTGCTGTCGGGGCCTGACGTTGTCTACCTCGACCGGCTGGAGAGCCCGCAGCTGATGAGCCTGTTCACCAAGGTCGGCCGGCGTCGGTCGGCGCACGCGACATCATCCGGCAAGGTACTTCTGGCATACGGCACACAGGCCGACGTCGACGACGCGATCGCCGGCGGCCTTGCGCGGCTCGGACCGCGGACAATCACCAGTCGTACCCGCTTGATGCAAGCGTTGGCGGAGGTCCGCAAGGCCGGCTTCGCCATCAGCACGGACGAAGCCGCTCCCGGCGTCGTGTCGATCGGCGCACCGATCTTCGACCGTGCCGGCGTCTGTGTGGCCTCCGTCTCGGTTGCCGGCCCGCTCATCCGCATGCCGGAGGAACGCCACGATCAACTCGTGCGAATGGTGGTGAGGACAGCTGCAGAGATCTCCAAGGCGCTCGTCAGCGACCCGGCTTCGATCCACTGACGATCGAGACGCCATCGAGCGCTGTCGATGGCATGATGCACAGCCTTCTCGGCTCACCGTCGACCAACGACTCGCACGTGCCGCACAGCCCGGACTCGCAACCTCGGCGGGGTCTGTCGTACTTCGCCAGGAACCGGATGGCGAAAAGCGCAGACACATCGGACCATGTGGCAAACGAGTACTGCCCACCGTCGATCTCGAAGGAAACCTCTCGTTCGAAGGCCTTGCTCACCCGGCTCAGAGTACGTCTGCACGTTCATCGGGCGATTGACGTGCGTCCCGTTCGTCGGAACGACATCTTGGCGGCGGCAACCGCCGTGCATGAAGATGCACGACGATGAGCCTGAGCGCGTCCGACATCGACCACTACGGCGATGAGCTGTACACCGCACTCGTCGACCGGCGAACGGTGCCGAACCTTCGTGACCGTGCACCAGGCATCGACATCACCGACGCCTATCGAATCCAGTCGAGAATGGTCAAGCGACGGCTCGATGCCGGTGAATCGATCGTCGGCAGGAAGGTTGGCGCAACCAGTGCGGCCGTGCGAACCATGCTCGGCCTCGACGAGCCTGATTTCGGGCAGCTGCTCGACGGGATGGTCTACCGCGACGGAGACACCATCAAGCTCGATTCGTTGATCCAGCCACGCGCCGAGGGTGAGATCGCATTCGTGTTGAAGCACGACCTCGGCGGGCCCGGACTGACGGCAGTCGATGTCCTGCGCGCCACCGACTACGTCGTACCATGTTTCGAGATCGTCGACTCGCGCATCGACAACTGGGACATCAAGGTGCTCGACACGGTGGCGGACAACGCTTCGTGCGGTGTCTACGTCCTGGGCACCGAACCGAAGGATCCGCTCGGGGTCGACCTCGCGTTGGTCGGCATGACCATCGACGTGCGCAAGCCTGGCGAAACGATCGGAGAGTTGTTCGCCACTGGAGCGGGAGCCGCGGTGAAGGGCTCACCCGTGAACTCGTTGATCTGGCTGGCCAACACGCTCGGAGCCCTTGGCATCACGTGCCGGGCCGGCGAGGTCATCCTCACGGGTTCGTTGACGGCGATGGCGTGGGTCAAGGAACCGCAGACCATCACTTGTGAGTTCGGTGGGCTCGGCAGTTGCAGTGTGACGTTCGAGTAGGGGGCATTGTCATGGCACTTTCCGCATCGGTCATCTCCGAACTGGCAGGCATCCTCGACCACGCGCAACGCAACGCCACCGAGATCGTCAAGCTCACCGACGCTCAGCCGAGCATGGACGTGGCAGACGCCTACGCGGTCCAAGCGGAATTGGCGCGGCGTTGGCAGGCCGACGGAAGGCGGCTCACGGGTTACAAAGGCGGCTTGACCTCGAAGGCCAAGATGGTGCAGATGGGTCTGGATACACCGGCCTTCGGTGTGCTGATGGGTGATACGTGCGTGCCGGACGGCGATGTCGTCGACATGACGCAGTTGATCCATCCAAAAGTCGAGGCGGAGATCGCGTTCGTGACGTCACGGGAACTGTCCGGTGATGTGTCGATCGACGAGGTGCTTGCTTCCACCGAGTTCGTTTTGCCGGCGATCGAGATCATCGATTCGCGTTTCAAGGACTTCAAGTTCGACATCCAGAGCGTGATCGCCGACAACACCTCGGCGGCTCGCTACATCGTCGGTGGGGCACCTCGTCGGCCCGAAGGGCTCGACCTGCGACTGCTTGGTGTCGTGCTGGAGCGCAATGGCGAGGTCGTCGGCACTGCCGCTGGTGCTGCGGTGATGGGCCATCCCGCGGCGTCCGTCGTCGCGCTGGTCAGATGGCTGGCCGACAGCGGTCATGAACTGCCGGCCGGCAGCCTGGTGATGACCGGCGGGGTCACGGAGGCCGTAGCCGTGCACGCCGGCGATCACGTGACGGCGCGGGTGCAACACCTCGGATCGGTGGGCGTGCGGTTCAGTTAGATGACCAGGCGCAGGGTCTCGAGATCGCCGAGAGACGCGTTGTAGGCAAGGTGCTGCAACCCGATATGTAGCGCGCAGCAACGCAAGCGGTCCTCGAAGTTCGGCACATCGAGACCCATGTCGCCATAGTGATCCAACGCCATCGACGCAATGTCCGTCTGGCCGATCGCGGCATGCCAAGGAGACCAGAAGACGAACCTGGCCAGCTCGTAGATGAAGTCGCCGTAGATGGAGCAGCCCCAGTCGAACACCGATGTGACCTGCCCATCGGTGGCGAGGGCATTGCGGTTGAGCAGGTCGTTGTGCACCAGCGACCTCGGACCGGGAAAGGCGTGAGCCACGTCCAGCATCGCTGCGAAAGCACGATCGAAGGTTTCCATGCCTCGCGGTGAATCGGCCAAGAGCTGCTTGCATCCATGGGTCCGCGATCCGGGTTGGTCATCCGCGATCGCCGCGAGGAAGTCGCTCCATGATCCGTGGCCCGCGTTGCCCACCGCGCTCCAAGCTCCGTAGCCGGTCGTTGCCGAGATGTCGGCCGAGCGCAGCGCATCGAGCGTGACCAGGACCGACGGAACCGTCGTTTCCCACTCCCTCGCGCTCAGTTTCTCGAGGGGTGCTTACCCATAACGCCCGATGTGGGAATGTACAACTGATGGCCACCGACACACCCGACGCTCGTGTGCTGCTGAGAGCGTCGCCTGACGATTACGTCACCGAGCGGACCCGATTGGTCAAGGAGGCCCGGGCCGACAAGAACCGATCTCTGGCCAGCTTCTACCAATCCCTGAAGCGGCCTCCACTGTCGCTGTGGGCAGTACTGGCCGCCAGCGACGACACCGCGGCCGTCAACGACGTTGTCAAAGCCACCAGTGAGCTGGGCGAAACTCAGGCTTCACGAGGCACCGCCGGCGCGCTGTCGGCCGCGACGAAGACCCGACGGAAGGCACTCGAACGACTCGTCGACAAGGCCGTGGCAGCGTTGGGCAAATCGGATCGCGGCGCGGACGCGCGCAGGGCGGAGATCCGCAGCATCATCGACCAGCTCTCCCGCCATCCGGAGCTGCTCGATAGTTGGACCGACGGCACGTTGCGCGAGCTGCCCGAGGACGATTTCGGGTTCGGGGCGTTCGCTGACATGGAGGTGCCAGCCCGCAGCGAATCGACGGCGTCCGCCGACCGAAAGAAGTCGAGCCGAGCCACAGACGCGCCCGTCGGCCGCAGCGACGACGCGCCGTCGAAGCCCCGGGCAAACGGTGCGGCAAAGGCTGCGCGCGCCGAAGAAACTCGTGCAGCGCGAAAGGCCGTCGCCGCGGCCGCTCGCGAACTGGCGATCGCCGAGCGCGGTGTGCATGCCGCCGAGACGGCGGTACGGAAGGCGGAGAAGGAGCTGAGGGCCGCGGAAGAAGACCGAGCCGCTGCCGAGAAGCGACACCAACAAGCAACGGCACGTCTCGAGGTCAGCAGATCTGAATGACCCGTGCTGAACGTGGGCACCCGAATGGTCCGTACAGGACCATCTAGACGCCCGCGTCGACTACCCCGTCTGTGAGTCGCGCGGTGGCATGGCTCTTGCGTAGCCGGCGGCGACCAGCGCGTCCACGTAGGCGTCTTCGTCCGTCGAATCAGGGACACCGAGGACGATGTCGATGATCG
>JANMMQ010000366.1:0-14733 GCA_031373465.1 Ilumatobacteraceae bacterium
GCGGCGCTGCTGGCGGTGCCGGTTGGTAGCCCGGTGCTCCGTTGCGAGCGCCTCACCACGAGCACCGCTGGCGAGCCGATCCTGCTCAGCGAGCACATCTTTCCGGCGCACCGCACCGAGTTCGTCGTCGATCTGCCCCTCGCCGAACCTTCGACCACACCGACCGGGCTGCGCCTCGTCGAGTAGGGATCTGCAACACTCGGAGCATGTCCGACCGTGTCACCGTGACGATCTCGTCCGGCATCGCCGATGTCCGTATGAATCGCCCCGACAAACGCAATGCACTCGACGGTGAGATGTTCCAGGGTCTCGCCGAAGCCGGCGAACGGTTGAAGACCGAGCAAGGTGTGCGCGCAGTCGTCTTGAGCGGAGAAGGCACGTCGTTCTGCGCAGGACTGGACTTCTCGTCGTTCCAGATGATGTCGAGCGGTGAGCGGCCGTCTGCCGAAGACGACTTCAGTCCGGGCGCGATGAAAGTGGGCCGGATAACCCACCTCGGTCAACAGGTGTGCTGGGTGTGGCAAGAGATTCCCGTGCCCGTGATCGCAGCCGTTCATGGGCATGCACTCGGCGGCGGAATCCAGATTGCTCTAGGGGCGGACATCCGGATCGTGCATCCCGACACCCAACTCAGCGTGCGCGAGGTGCACTGGGGCCTGGTCCCCGACATGACCGGCACGTTGAGCCTGCGGGCCTTGGTGCGAGCCGACGTCGCCAAGGAACTGGTGTTCACGGCTCGAGTGTTCGACGGGCGCGAGGCCTATACGCTCGGTCTGGCCACCAAGCTGTCCGACAATCCGTATGAAGACGCGATGTCCCTTGCTCGCCAGATTGCTGACCGCAGTCCCGACGCGGTGCGCGGTGCGAAGGCGTTGCTCAACGGCTTGTTCAACGCCGGCGCTGCAGAGCAGTTCGCCGAGGAGCGCAGGGTGATCGGCTCCGTGATCGGTCGCCCGAACCAGATCGAGGCCGTGATGGCCAACTTCGAAAAGCGCGCCGCGGCATTCACCGATCTGTCCTGAGTCGACGATGGAAATCGATGCAGAGAAGCTCAAGCAGTACTCGTTCTTGCTGTTCTCCAAGCTCGAGGGAGCGCTGACAGCATGCATGGTGCACGTCGGAGATCGACTCGACCTGTACGCGACGATGAGTGCCGCCGGCACACCGATGACATCGGCAGAGCTGGCCGATCGATCGGGTCTTCACGAACGATGGGTTCGTGAATGGGCCTACAACCAGGCGGCGGCAGAACTCATCAACGTCGACGATCAGCAGCGCTTCTCCTTGACACCCGAGGCACGAGCCGTCCTGGCCACTCCCGATCATCCGGCGTTCGGAATGGGGATGTTCCATCGACTGCCCGAGATCGTGGAATCACTCGAGCGAGTGAGCGAGAGCTTCGTGAGCGGCATCGGGCACGACTACGACAGTCACGGCCCCGACGGAGCAGTCGGTATCGAACGCAGCTTCGAGCCGTGGAACAACACGTTCCTGTTGCCGACAGTGTTGCCCGCTCTCGACGGAGTCGTCGAACGGTTGGAGCTGGGCGCGACCGTCATCGACGTGGGCTGCGGCGCCGGCAGTGCTGTTCTGCTGATGGCCTCCGCATTTCCACGGTCGACGTTCATCGGTTACGACATCTCCCGTCACGCTCTCGACCGGGCGATGGAGAAGCAGGCTGCGATCGGTTTGAGCAATGCGCGCTTTCTGAATCCTCGCGAGTCGCCGATGCCCGCCGATCACACGGCGACGTTGGTGACGACGTTCGACTGCATCCACGACATGACTCACCCGCAACAGATGATGGAATCGATCCGCGCCGCGCTCGCCGACGACGGCACTTGGCTGCTGGTCGATATCAAGGCGCTCGACACCTTCGAGCAGAACGTCGCGAAGAACCCGATGGCGTCACTCATGTATGGCATCAGCGTGTTGAGTTGCATGTCGTCAGCGCTCAGCGAGGCCGATGGAGCGGGTCTCGGCACACTCGGCCTCTCGGCCAACAAGGCGAGAGAGATGGCCGAGCGGGCTGGGTTCAGCAAGTTCCGCAAACTCGACATCGACCACAGCGTCAACGCCTTTTACGAGGTGCGTCCGTAGCAGCGGTCAGCCGCGCTCGATGACCTCGAGCCGGCGGTTGGCGAACACCCACACGCCACCGTGCCGGACGTACTGGTCGTGGTACGTACCCAGCATGGTGCCCGGCTTGGCGCTCCTGCGCTTCTTGAACCGCTCGTTCACGGTGACCCGGCCCGAACCGATGTCGTGAGCCTCATCGACTTCGAACACCATCAACGGTGCTGACTGAACGACCCATTCGTTGTCGGCCCTCATTCGCTCGAACGTCTGGACGATTGCCTTGCGTCCCCTGATCGCTTTCCCCGCCGGTGTCCACGTGGCGTCCTCCGCCCACGCCTTCGTCACAGCCGCGACGTCGCCTCTATTGACGGCGTCGCAGTAACCACTGACGAGATGGCGCAACGCCGCATCAGTTGCCGCCGACGGCACCTGCACGGTCGGAGGTCGTTCGGCGCCGCTGAAGTCGGCTACGGCAACGCCGACCTCGGCACTCGCTGCAAAGTGCACGTGTTTGATCAGTTGATCGCGGTTCATCATCCCGTCGTGAGCCGCAAACTGCACGGCCAATCCGTCGACCAATGCGGTGAGGCGCATCGCTGAGGCGGTCGGATCGGGGCACGTGAACTCGCCTGACTCCACCCCGTTGCGAATGATCTTCGCCAAGAGCTCGGTGGATTGTTCGTCGAGCTGCTGGCTGATCTTCTTCATCATCGGGTTTCGCAAGGCCTCGCCCCAACCGTCGATCCACAACATCCACTCGACGTCGTCGCTTCCCTCCGGCACATAGTTCTGAATTACGCGCTCGAGCTTGCCGAGCGCCGTGGGAGCGCTCTCGATCTCGCCCTCCATCTCGGCGACGTCCTTGTTGGCGTAATAATCGAACGCCTCGGCGAGCAGTTGCTCTTTGGAGTCGAAGTGATAGTGGATGAGGCTGCTCGAGACCTCGAGTCGTTTGGCGACATCGGCAATTCGTGTGCCGGCGAAGCCTCGCTCGATGACCACTTCGCAGGTGGTCTCGAGAATCTCGTTGCGCCGTTCAGCAACCGTTGGCTTCTTCACTCCCACGAACGCTATCGCTGTGGTCGAGGTTCGTATGGGACGGCGTCACCCGCAACATGGGGATCGAAGATGCCGCTCAAGCCGGTCGGGTGGGTTCCGATTGCCAACTGCTCCAGAATGCCGATGCCGGACTCCGTGGACCCGTCGGGCGCTACATAGAGCGCGTCGCAAACGGCCTGGACGTGAAGGTTCTGACGGCTGCACGGATTCTCGACGGGCACGGGCATGCGTTCACCGGCGACCATCGTCTCGCCCTTCCACATCCCGTGTCCGAACTCAGGATGGCCGTATCCGAGACCGCTCATCTGGAACTCGTAGCGGGGACTGAGGTCGACGCCGTGTACCTGATCGTTCCAGTCGACGAGGTCGTAGTGGAATCGTTGCGCCCATCTGGTTCCCGGTCTCCACTCCACGCGGTAGTCGACGGCGCGCACCAGTCGGGGGTCGCTCCCGTCCGTGGGCGCGACTGCCCCGACCTGATGCCACGGCCGACCGTCGCCGTATTCGTTCGAATCGAAGTGAGTCGACAACGACGGGAAGTTGACCGGGGCCCACAACCAGAAGAACTGCGGTGCGGCCACAGGCGCCCCGCTGGGAGCAGGCTCGCCCGTAGGGCGGATGCCCCACGAGCGATCGCGCGAGCCCCACACTGTCGCCGGAGTGATCTCGCTGCGGGTTCCGTCGACCTCGATCCAGCCACTCCAAGTGCCGAACTGGGTGAAGCGCGTGTAGTCGAAGAACGTGCGGACACCGACGCTCCACCCGTAGTGCGGTTCCTCGATGGCGGGGGATCGTGCCATGAACTCGAGCTCTGCGCGCAGGCCCTGATCGACTGCGTCGACCGCCACGCGCAGGGAGCGCATCGGATCCGTGACATCGACTGTGATCGGTCCGAGATGCGTCGCGTCCCGACGGTCTGCCGGAGCCCGCTGCGATGTGAACACGCTGATCTGCTCGCCATCGCGCATCACGCTGAATGCAGCGTCGGCCACGTGCCGGTTGGGATAAAGACCCATGGCCAGAGCGAAGTAGACCGACGCGTCCCGCTCGTAACCGTTGAAGAAGTACCGGTCGTAGAAGTTGAGGTCTGACGTGGACGTCTCGGATACCGGGACCGACGCCTGATGAATCGGGAAGTCGTCGTAGTCGCTCAGCACAGCAAGCGACCGTAGTCTGGCTGGGTGCTTCGGCTTCGACGGTTGATCAGACGGGTGCGAGCAGAGGGCTTCACACCCGACGAGTTCCACAAGGTCTGCATATCGGCGCTGGTGATGGTCGCCATCATCGTGGTGACCGGCGCTGCCGTTCGGCTCACCGGTTCGGGTCTCGGTTGCAACGACTGGCCCAACTGCAACGACGCCAAGTTGATCGACGTGTCCTCGAACCACTCGGCGATCGAACAGATCAACCGACTGTTCACGTTCGTCGTCGGCCTCGCCGTCGTTCTCGCTGTGCTCGGGGCCTGGCTCAGGCGCCCGCGCCGTCGAGACCTGCTGTGGCTGTCCATGGCGCTGGTCGCCGGCATTCCGGCACAGGGCATCGTCGGTGCCGTGGTCGTGTGGACCAACCTCAATCCGTTCGCCGTGCAACTGCACTTCGTGCTCTCGATGGCGCTGGTCGCGATCGCTGTCGTGCTGGTCATCCGCAGTCGCGAGCCCGACGGCGCACAGCGAGTCAGCACAGTGGTACCACGGACAAGGCATCGACTGCGGCTGATGGTCGTGTGGACCGCGCTGGCCATAGTGGCCGGGACCGTGGTGACCGGCACCGGGCCGCATGCGGGTGACGAGAAAGCTCGTCGCTTCACGTTCCTGTCGATCACCTGGGTGGCGCGGATACACAGCGCGATCGTTTGGATAGCCGTCCTCATGGCGTTGAGCCTGTTGTGGCACTTGCGCAAACGGGCACACGACCGGGAGGTGCTCGACGCCCCCTTGACACTGTGGATGTGCGTCGCCCTGCTGCAGGGCGGAGTCGGTTATCTGCAGTACGCCAATGGTGTTCCCGCGCCACTCGTGGCCGTGCACGTGGCGCTGGCGACCACCCTGTGGGCTACGTCGGTCTGGTTGTGGTGCACGACCTCGCGCCCAACCGGGACTGCCCGAAGCATCATCACGGCGTCGCGCCGGCGGGGCTCAGTTCCCGAGGCTGCGAGCGAATTCGGAGAGTTTGTCGACGGCCGACGCGAAGAATGAGCCGATCGAGTTGACGAAGTTGACCGTGGCGTCTGCGCTGCCGGCGGGATCCTGCCAGAGACGGATGACCAGGAACGCCACCAACAGATAGAAAGCGATCTTGGTTGCCGCCTTCAGCTGAGCGAGAGCGCTTGTCATCATCTGGGTGCCTCCGAGGTTGGACGAAACCCCACCCGCCAAATCTGGAATCGAAACCACAGGTTTCGCACGGGTCTCCACCCGCAGGAAATTGTAGCGAATAGGGTCCGTTCTATCAACGACCCTGGACCGAGCCACATTTAGGCCGAAGGACGCGGACGCAACTCGTGTCAGTCTGATACCTGTGAACTTACCTTGAACAGGTACGGTCCGGCGATGATCAGCACGACATCGAGCCGCGCACTTCGTCGCCCATTCGATTTCAGCGGCAACCATGTCGTGATCGACTTCATCAACACGGTGAACGGCCGTCCGAATTACACGAGAGACGACCTCACCGATTCCCACGACGTCATCGATTGGGCCAGAGCTGCAGGATTACTGCCCCAGACCGGTCACGTCAAGACTGGGTCGCAGCCGTTGGAGGCGGCCGTCTCGCTCCGCGAGAACCTGTATGGGGTGTTCGGCCCGATCGCGGCCCGGCAAACGCCCGAGCCGGCCGCGGTGGAGGTCGTCGTCCGTCGCGCAGCGCAGGCCATGCGCTCGGCCAGCTGGGCGAACGGTCCTTCCGGCTTCAAACCCCTGTGGCCGCAGGATTCGATCGAATCGATCTGCGACCGTCTCGCCGACGAGGCAGTCAGTCTGTTGCGCTCGCCGGCGGTCGCGCGGCTCGGGTCGTGCGCGGGGTGCGGCTGGCTCTTCCTCGACACCTCACGCGGGCACGCCCGCCGCTGGTGCTCGATGAACGTATGCGGCGTGCGCGACAAGATGCGGCGCTATCACCAGCGGCAGGCGGCCGGCCGGTGACCATGTGAGCAGTTTCCGGGTCGCGATCGAATGCGCGTTCCGTAGGGCCCGCACGCGCAAGGGCCGGTTCTCGGCGACTGTCGTGGCGATCGCCGTCGGCATCGCCGGACTACTGCTCGTTGCTGTGGCGGGAACAGTCGCCGGCGATCGCGCGCTGCAGCGCGGCGTCGGCGACCTTGACCCGGTCGAGCGTGCGTTCACCGCATCGATGTCGCCCGATCTCTCTCCCACCTCAGATCAGCTGGATACGTTGAACAAGCAGATCGACGAGCGACTTCAGCATCACGGCTTCGGTCAAGTGTTGCGGACCGTCGAATACCGGGCTCTCGCGGCGGGCGATGGCCGTACCGTTCGCTTCGCCGGCATCGACGGCGTTCAGCAGGCCGCCCGCCTGGTCGACGGTTCGTGGCCAACGCGGTGCGACGCAGAAAGTTGCGAAGTGGTCGCCCTCGTAACTCCGTCGGCGAGCACCGAACCTGTTGCGCCCTTCCCCGCCGCTTCGCCTCTCGGGCTCACCATCGTGGGCACTGCGGTCGCAACCACGGATCTGTTGTTGAGCGGGCAGTTGCGTCCCGATCCCACAGAGTTGATCGTCCTTGCCGACGGCGTCGCCAAAGCCTCGGAACTGCCGAAATTTGGGCTCTTCCGACGCACATACGCGTGGCAGGTCCCGGTCGTCGGCGAAAGGTTGCGCAGCACCGACATCAATCCGTTGCTCGGTGCAGTTCGCTCGATCACCAGCGATGTGTCGCTCCCCGGTGGCGTCGTCTCCGGCCCCGAGGACGAACTGCTTTCGATCAGCAGCCGCACCCGGATCACAGGCACACGGCTGGAGGGACCGATAGCGGCACTGCTCGTGCTGTTCTTCGGAGTGGCGGTTCTGGCGGGGGTCGGCGGGCGGAATGACCATCGGCGAACATCGGTGCTGCTGCGCCGTCGCGGTGCACAACGCCCTGTCATCGTTGTTTTTCGTGTCCTCGAGGCACTCCTTCCCGTCGTCGGAGGTCTCATCGTGGGTATCGGCATCGGCCTGGGATCGGGCGGGTGGTTCGGCCATCGTGCCGGGCTCGGCGGTTGGAGCATCCTGCGTCGATCGATCGACGGCCCGGTCGCGATCAGAGTCCTCGAAGTGAGCGCGGTGGTGTGGCTTCTGATCTTCGCCGTTCTGAGCGTCGAGGACGTGCTGCCTGTTCACCGGCGCCGTCGACCGGTTGCGAGCGATGTAGCTGGGGTCGCGGCGCTCAGCGTGCTGCTGGTGTTGATCGCCCGTGGTTCGATATCCACCGGCTCGCTCGATCGCGACGTGGACCCGGCGCTGGTCGCCGTTCCCGTGCTGGCGGCCATCGCCCTCGCAGCTGTTGTCATTCGAGTCGTGCCGATGGCAATGCGAGCCGCATCAGCCGCCAGTCCGCGGCGATGGCCCCTGACCAAACTGACGCTGGCAGAGGCCACGGCGCAACCACTGCAATCGATCGCCACCGCTTCGGTGATCGCTGTGACCGTGATGTTCGCGCTGTTGTCGTTCGGCTACGCCTCCACGCTTCGGTTGGGATCGCGCGACCAGGCCGCGTTTGCCGTTCCGTACGACTTTCGCCTCCAACTCAGTTCGTCCCTCGTTCGGCCGCAGGCGCTCGAACCGGTCGGCGGTTGGGCGACCCTGGCACCCGGAACGACAGGGAGCGATGTGCTGCGCCGCGGCGTTGCCGCACGTCGATCAGCGACCAAATCGCAAACGGTCGAACTTCTGGGCATCGATCCGGCGACCCTCGGTCACCTCCATGGTTGGAGATCGAGTTTCGGACCGGAGCCGGTTCAGTTCTCACAGTTCATCGATGCGTCGCCGACATCGCTCGGCAGCGCGTTGCCGGACGACGCCACGTCTATCGAGTTCGATGGCACCGGCTTCGAGGGCCTGCACACCTCCGCCGTCATCACCCGCACCGATGGCACGTGGCACGAGATCACCCTCGATGAGGAGTTCGACGGCGGTGTCCGCACAGCACTGACACCTGGCGACGCCGGCGGTCGACTTGTCGGGTTCAGGTTGGCGCAACCGGCCGACGTCTCCGCGCGCGTCGAGCACCACGTCGGAGAGGGCACCACGTCCGAGGCCGCCCGGGCGATCGACGTCACGTTGCAACGCGTGCAAACCCAAGCGGCCGGCGGTCAGGCGACGGCGATCGCATTACCGGTCGACCGGCTGCGTGCCGCAGACGCGACGGTCGAGCCGCAATCGGGCTCCGCTGTGCGGGTCACCGGTTCATTGCTCGGCACCGCAATCTTGGTGACACCTCCGGGCCCAGGCCAGTTGGAACCGCTCGAAGCGGTCATGGACCCGGTCACTGCGTCTGCGGCCGTTGATGGGATCGTTGCGGTCCAAACCAGCAGCGGCACGTTGCGTGTGCACCCGAGCGCGATCGTGGATCGATTCCCCGGTGTCGGCGCGAGGTTCGCGATCATGGACATCAGCGCGTTGCAACCCGCGCTCGATCTGTTGCAACCGGGAGCAGGCACCGCCAACGAGGTGTGGCTGGCAAGCGACACCTCTGCTCACGAGAGTGTGCTGGCCACACAACTCGACGACCCGGCGTTCGACTCGATCCAACGAGACCGGCGCTCGACGAGGCAGACGTCGTTGGCCACTGATCCGCTCGCGGTGGTGACGCTGCTGATCCTCATGGCATCGGCGCTCGTGGCGATCGTGCTCGGTGCATGCGCCGTGTTGTTCGGCGCTGCTGCTGCGGCGACCGACGACCGCCCGCTGCTGCGCATGTTGGCGTTGGAACGGGTCCAGGGACGGCGATTGGTCACGATGGTCGCAGGCAAGTCATTGGCGGCTGTCCTCCTCGCGGTGCCCCTCGGCTTGATCGCGGGCCGTTGGTTGCTGCAGATCGCCACACGTCTCGTGGCTGTGTCAGCGACGTCGGGCAGGCCGAATCCACCGCTGCGCCTCGCCGTGCCGTGGATCGAAGTCGCCTTGCTGTCGGCTGCATTGCTGGTTGTCCTGGGACTGGGGGCAGTCGTCGGCGCGATGTCGGCCCAACGCGTTCCCGACGAAGACCTGATGCGTGGCACGACATGACGCAACTCGTGCTGTCCGCCAACGAACCGGTTATCGACATCGACGATGCGTTCGTGCTGCACCGCGGTCGCGCCCACGACGTCGCGGCACTGCGCGGGCTGACCCTGCAGGTGGACCGGGGGGAGCGGATCGTCCTGCGCGGTCCCAGCGGCTCGGGCAAGTCGACCCTCGTCGCCGCGTTGACGGCACAGGTGCGGGCCAGCGCAGGCCGCGTGAGGTTGTTCGGCCACGACATGGCCCAGTTGGACCATGCCGCAGCCGTGCGGTTGCGCACAGAGCATGTTGGCGTCGTCAGCCAGCGCTCAGGGCTCGATCTGGTCGATGATCTCGACTGCCTCGACAACGTAGCCCTGCAATCACGATTGTCCGGTGTGGATCGCGAGGCGGCCAGGCGAGCGGCCGCGGAGGCTTTGGCTCGCCTCGGTCTGGACCATCTGGCGAATCGCTTGCCGCCGTCCCTCTCCGGCGGCGAACGCCAGCGCGTCGCGCTCGCGGCTGCCTTGGCTCACGGCCCAGGCCTCGTCATCGCCGACGAGCCGACCGGCGAGCTCGATGCCGTCAGCGCCGACGATGTGTACGACTTCTTGCGCGAGCACGCCGAGCGGACGGGCGCGGCACTGTTGATCGTCACCCACGATGCCCGGGCGGAGCGCGTGGCCACCCGCGTGCTCACGATTCACGACGGTCGTGTTAGTGAGGAATCACTCAGCGGCCGCACTTCATTGGTGGTGGATGGAAGGGGTTGGGTCCGCCTCCCGGACGCGATGCGGGCTGATGCACGAATAGCCGGGCGAGCCGTGGCGGTTGCCGCCGAGGGCCGGATAAGCCTGGCCGGCTCGGGTCCAGTGTCGTCTGTTCCCTCGGAAGCGGGCAGCGCTGCGAAAGGGGTCGGCGATCTCGCAGTCAGCGTTCGAGATGCGGAGATCGACTTCGACGGAACCACCATTGGACCGGTCTCGATCGAGCTGCACCGCGGTCAGGTGACAGTGATCAGCGGGCGTTCCGGTTCGGGCAAGACCAGCGTTCTCTCCATCATTCTCGGGGCTAGCGAACCGACCCGAGGAGTGGTCGAACGCAACATGACCTCGTTCGGGTGCTGCCCGCAAACTGCCGCGTTCGCCGACCAGCAGAGTGTCGCCGCCAACGTCGACCTCGTGCGCGCACTTCGATCCCAACCACTGACAGAGGACGGCGCAGACATCCTCCGAACGCTCGGTCTGGCCGACCTCCTCGAACGGCCCGCCGGTGCGTTGTCGGGAGGGGAACGACAACGCACTGCCGTGGCTCGAGCGCTGGCCGTCGAGGCGGATCTCGTCGTGCTCGACGAGCCGACTTCCCAGCTCGATCGTGCTACTGCACGGTTGATATCCCGTGCGATCAGGGAGTGCGCGCAGCGGGGTGCCAGCGTGGTGTGCGCCAGTCATGACGAGGAATTACTGGGCATTGCAGACCAGATCATCGACCTCGGAGCAAGGCGCCCGGCGGCCGAGGTTACTTGTCAGTAGATGCCCGCCCTGTTAGGGTTCGGGCGCGATTCCGTACTCGGGTCGTACTGTCGGTCGCATGTGGGGGCGAGCCATTTGGCGTGTCCCCATTTGTGTGTACCGAGGGGGAGAAACCAAATATGCCAACGAAAGGCAGGACCATGAGGTTCAAAAAAGCGTCAGCGCTCTTCATCGCGCTGGCAGTTGTAGGCGTTGCCTGCGGCAGTGACACGAAGGTGGCCACGGACACCGCAGCAGCGGGAGTTACAGCAGCACCTGGTGCGACCACAGCAGGTGGCACAACGGCGCCCGCTGCGGGAGGCACGTTGACCGTGTCCTCCGACCTTCCGCTGCAGGGAGCATCGAAGGATGCCTCCGTCGACACCAACAACGCGATGCAGTTGATTCTCGATCAAGCCGGCGGTAAGGCGGGCAACTTCACCATTCAGCTCAAGTCATATGACAACTCGACCGCCGCCAAGGGTGGCTGGGACGACGCGACTTGCGCCAAGAACGCCAACGACCACGTGTCGAATGCGGCAGAGGTCGCTGTCATGGGTACCTACAACTCAGGTTGCGCCAAGATCGAAGTTCCTGTCCTCAACCAGGACCCGAGCGGCCCGATGTTGATGGTCTCGCACGCCAACACCAACCCTGGTCTGACCAAGGCTTGGGATCCGGGCGAGCCCGACAAGTACTACCCGAACGGCACCCGCAACTACGCACGAATCATTGCCACCGACGACTTCCAAGGCCAGGCTGACGCACAGTTCGCCAAGCAGGACCTGAAGGTCACGAAGTGCGTCGTGTTGAACGACGCCCAGACCTACGGTGTCGGCGTTGCAACCGCCTTCAAGGATGAGGCCAAGAAGCAGGGCATCGAGATCGTCGCCGACGAGGCATGGGATGCGAAGCAGCCGAACTACACAGCGTTGTTCGAAGGCTTCAAGAGCCTGAACCCCGACTGCGTGTTCCTCGGTGGCATCAACGACAACAACGGCGAGCAGCTGATCCGCGACAAGGTCGCAGTGCTCGGCCCCAACGATGGGGCCGTGAAGCTCGTCGCTCCTGATGGGTTCACCGGTTACCCGAGCGTTCAGAAGCTCGCAGAGGCGCAGGGCATGTACATCTCCTTCGCCGGCCTGCCCGCTTCGGAGCTCATCAAGGCCGGCGGTGCCGGTGCGAAGTTCGTCACCGACTTCAAGGCCAAGTACGGCCATGACCCCGCTTCGGCCTATGCCATCTACGGTGCCGCTGCGCTGCAGTACATCATGGCGTCCATTGCCGCATCCGACGGAACACGCAAGGGTGTTCGTGACGCTGCCTTCTCCGGCAAGATCACGATCCCTGCCGATCAGTCCGTCATCGGTAAGGAGTTCGGCATCGACGCAGCAAGCGGCGACGTGACCGTTCGCGACATGTCGATCCAGTTGATGAAGGACAACACCGAGACCTTCTTGAAGGCTTGGCCGCTCGCCTGATCAGACTGAGCTAACTTAGTTCCATTCATCTGAGACTGGGGTGGCCTCTTCGGAGGCCGCCCCAGCTCGTACCGGGGGGTACAATTGTCCGCAGTAGTCGTTCCGGCTGGGCTCGACCAACGCAAGCCGCTCACAGCGTTTCAGATCCTGAGTTATGCCGTGTTGGTGATAGCGGCGACGGTCGTCGTCGTCGCGTTCTTCGACGGTCCGAGGACGTTCACGCAGGTCCTGGTCATCGGCCTGTCGAACGGTGCGCTGTACGCGCTGATCGCGCTCGGCTACACGATGGTCTACGGCATCATCGAATTGATCAACTTCGCCCACGGTGATCTGTTCATGATCGGTTCTGTGCTGGCCGCGATCTTCTTGGAGGAGCGCCTCAACCAGACGAAATCGTCGTTGAAGGCATGGTTGTTGCTCGCCGTCGTGATGCTCGCCGTCATGGCGCTGTGCGCCTTGTTCAACGTCACGATCGAGAAGCTGGCCTACCGGCGCCTCCGCAACTCGCCGAAGTTGGCTCCACTGATCACGGCCGTGGGCGTCAGCTTCATCCTCCAGAACATCGGCATCTTGATGAACGGTTCGGCGCCGAACTCGCGGTCCAGTGTCCTGCCGCAATCGTCCATCAAGATCGGTGCAATCGAGATCCGCGTGAAGTACGTGATCGTGATCTGCATCACCATCCCGCTGCTGTTGTTGATGACGTGGATCGTTCAGAAGACAAGGGTCGGCAAGGCGATGCGTGCCACGGCCCAGGACAGGGATGCCTCGTTGTTGATGGGCATCAACGTCGACAAGATCATCTCCTACACGTTCGCCCTGGGTGGCGCCCTGGCGGGCGCAGCCGGCACCATGTTCGTCCAAGTCAACGGCCAGACCCGTTATGACTCCGGCTTTCGATTGGGGCTCATCGCCTTCACTGCTGCCGTTCTCGGTGGCGTCGGCAACCTGCTCGGTGCAGTGATCGGAGGCGTCTTGATCGGCGTCATCCAGTCGCTGAACGACAGTGGCCTCGGTTTCTTCCCAGGTCAGAAATGGACCCAGACGGTGCTGTTCGGGATCTTGATCATGATGATCATCTTCCGACCCGGGGGCATATTTTCACAGCATCAGCAGGAGAAGGTGTAGCCATGGTCGCGATCACCGCATTGATCCTGTTCGTCGGCGGAACGGCGGGCCTCTACTTCATCCGACACCTCGCTCCTGTCCGGGCGGCCTTGGGCGGAGCCAGCATGGCGCTGGCGTTCGTCTTGCCGCACCTGTGGTTCACCAAGGAGACGGACGGCTACCTGCCGCTGTTCACCATCGTGCTCTGCGCCGTTTATGCCCTCTTCGCCCTAGGGCTCAACATCGTCGTGGGGTTCGCCGGATTGTTGGACCTCGGCTACGTGGCGTTCTTCCTCGTGGGTGCCTACGTCGGTGCGTGGTTGATGTCGGACTTCGCCGTCAACGTGAGGCCGAGTTGGCGAAACATCAACATCCACTTCCTCGATGCCGCTAGCCGCAAGATCCCGGGCATCCACCTCTCGTTCTGGATCGTCATCATCGTCGCCGGGATCGTGGCCGCGCTTGCCGGCGTCATCATCGGCGCGCCAACGTTGCGGTTGAAGAGCGATTACCTCGCGCTTGTCACGCTCGGCTTCGGTGAGATCCTGCCCGAGGTCTTCCGCAACAGCGACGACGTCCCCCCGGGCCACCTCAACTTGACCAACGGCACTAAGGGCATCGGGCCTGTCGACCGTGTGGGCATGGGCTTCCTCGATAAAATTCCCGGCATCCCGAAGACGATCGTCTCGAGCGACTACAGAACCAAGTACTACGTGATCCTTGTGTTCTGCGGCTTGTTCGTGTGGGTCTCGGTGAAACTGCGCGACGGGCGTCTCGGCCGGGCATGGATGGCCATCCGCGAAGACGAGCTGGCTGCCAGCCTGATGGGTGTTCCGCTGATGCGCACCAAGCTGTGGTCGTACGCTGTTGGCGCCGTGGCGGGCGGCGTGGGTGGGGCCTTCTACGCAACCATCGTCGGCACTGTCAATGTCGACACCTTCACCTTTGCCTTCTCGATCATCGTGCTTTGCGCTGTCATCCTGGGTGGGATGGGCAACGTGTGGGGTGCGATCCTCGGCGCCGTCGTGATCACCTGGTTCAACTACACCGGCCTGACCTACATCGGTGGCAAGATCAACAGCGCGGCTCCCGATGGCAGCTACTTCGCCAAGTTCAACTTCATCAATCTGCAGTTCGGTTTGTTCGGGCTCGTGCTCGTGCTGATGATGTTGTTCCGCCCCGATGGTTTCATTCCTGCGGCCCGATCGAAGCAGGTCAAGCAAGCAGAGCAGCAGGTGCTGCAAAGCCAGGACGAGATCCTGGGTGACCACCCAGTTCTGCGAGTCGAGGGGGTTGAGTCA
>JANMMQ010000399.1:0-5327 GCA_031373465.1 Ilumatobacteraceae bacterium
TGGAGAGGTCAAACCGGAGGGCGCTCTGATGGTTGAAGGAGACATTCCCGTTGGTGATCAGAAGCGTGCCAGCGACGCCATCACCACCGGGAACGACAGCGGCTGACGGGGAAACCACCACGGCACCGGTGACCACGCCACTGCCCTGGAGAATGGAGCCGTTCGCCAGCGTCAGCCCGCCGGGGATCGGCATCACATCCAGCGTCGCCGACGCGGCGCTCTCCGATGTCCTGCAGGCCGGCGGCCTGGAGGGCCGCACCGAGGCCGAGGTGCGCAATCAGCTCGAGATCCGCATGCGTGAGCTCGGAGCCAGCGGTCCGAGCTACGAGACGATCGTCGCTACCGGGCCGGTGCACGCTGCGCGTCCACATCATCGTCCCACGGATCAGTGGATCGAGCCCGGGCACACCGTGATCATCGACGTCGGAGCCCTGTACGACGGCTACCACAGCGACATGACACGCACGTTCTTCGTCGGTGAGTCGACGTCGCTGCAACAGGAGCTCTACGAAGTCGTCGTCAACGCCCAATGTGCCGGCGTTGCCGCTGTCGAGGCCGGCATCAGCAGCGCTGAGCTCGACGCCGTATGTCGCGATGCGATCGACGAGGCCGGCTATGGCGAGTGGTTCAGCCACGGAACCGGTCACGGTGTGGGCTTGTTGATCCACGAAGATCCGTTCATCAATCGGACAGGTGACCTGAAATTGCAAGTCGGGGACGTAGTGACCGTTGAGCCTGGGGTCTATCGTGAAGGATTCGGTGGTATCCGTGTCGAAGACCTCCTGGTCGTGACGGAAATTGGCTGCCGAGTACTCACTGCATCGCCGAAGGATTCACCGTGCCCGCCATCACCACCAACGATCTGAAGAACGGAATCACCCTGGAGCTCGACAACGGGCTCTTCCAAGTGGTCGAGTTCCAGCACGTCAAGCCGGGCAAGGGCGGCGCGTTCGTGCGCACCAAGTTGCGCAACGTGAAGACCGGCAACGTCTTCGACCGCACGTTCAACGCAGGTGTCCGCGTCGAGCAAGCGCTCCTCGAGAAGAAGGACATGCAGTTCCTGTATCGGGACAGCAACGAGTACGTGTTCATGGACACCGACAACTACGACCAGATCCACGTTGCCCCCGTCGCGCTCGGCGACGCAGCCAACTACATGGTCGAGCAAGCGATCGCGATCATCGCGTTCTACCAAGGCGACATCGTGTCGGTCGAGATCCCGGCCTCGGTCGAGTTGTCGGTCGCCGAAACCGAGCCTGGGATGCAGGGCGACCGCGTTTCAGGGGCGCGCAAGCCGGCAACGCTCGAGACCGGTCTGGTCCTGCAGGTACCGCTGTTCATCAACCCGGGCGACCGAGTCAAGGTCGACACTCGCAGCGGCGACTACATCACCCGAGTCTGAGGTGGCACGCCGCAGGCTCCGTCCCGCTGACGACGAACGCACCGATTCTCGTGAGCGGGCGATGATGCTGCTGTACGAAGCCGATTCCAAGGGAATCCCCGCCAGCGATGTGCTGGCCGCTCAGATCTCCGAGACCGATGAACTGACCACGCTGTTGGTCGAAGGCGTCGAGCAACATCAGACTCAGCTCGACGAGGCGATCAGCGAGCACTCCCGTGGTTGGACGCTGGCGCGTATGCCGACCATCGATCGCACGGTGCTACGGATTGCCGGATTCGAGTTGCTGGGCCGCACCGATGTCCCGGTGGCCGTGGTGCTCAATGAAGCCGTCGAACTGGCCAAGCGCTTCTCGACGGACGACTCGGGCCGCTTCGTCAACGGTGTGCTGTCGTCATTGGTGCCGGTGCTGCGTCCCAGCACCTGAGGATGGGCAGTACGGTCGTGGAGTGCCAGAGGCCAAGCAATCGGCGATCGAGGTCTCGGTGGGGGATCGCGTCGTTCGTGTCTCCAACCCGGATCGCTTGTACTTCCCGGACATCGGTGCAACGAAGCTCGACCTGGTCAACTACTACCTGAGCGTCGGTGACGGGATCGTCAACGCCCTCCGCGAGCGGCCGTGCATGTTGCACCGTTTCCCGACAGGAGTCACTGGCGAGAAGGTGCACCAGAAGCGCGTTCCCAAAGGAGCGCCTCCGTGGCTCGGTACCGTCCGGCTGTTCTTCCCGCGCTACGGCCAGCATGCTGACGAACTGTGCGTGACCGAACTTGCTGAGGTGATCTGGGCAGTGCAGATGTCGACCATCGAGTTTCATCCCTGGAACTCCCGACGGGCAGACACGGAGAAGCCCGACGAATGGCGGATCGATCTGGACCCGATGCCCGATTGCCCCTTCACGACCGTTCAACGGGTGGCTCACGTAGCACGCGAAGTGCTCGATGAGCTCGGGGCTGTGGGGTGGCCGAAGACTTCCGGAGGCCGCGGCCTGCACATCTACGTCCGAGTCGAACCGTCGCACGAATTCAAGGATGTACGGCGAGCCGCGTTGGCCTTCGCGCGCGAGGTCGAACGGCGCGCGCCGAGCGATGTCACCACGACGTGGTGGCGCAAGGACCGCGATCCGACGGCGGTGTTCGTCGACTACAACCAGAACGCACGAGACCACACGATGGCAGCCGCGTACTCGGTTCGCGGATTTCCCGCCGCCCGCGTGTCCACGCCGATCACGTGGGAAGAGGTCAACGACGTCGAACCCGCCGATCTTACGATCTCGACCGTTCCGCAACGCTTCGCCGCGCTCGGCGATCTGCATGCTCACATCGATGACACCGTGTTCCCGATCGAGCCGTTGCTCGAATGGGCCGAGCGCGACGAGCGTGCCGGCGCCATTGATCCCGTGCCAGACGCTTCGACTGATCCCGTGCCAGACTCTTCGACGTCGTGCTAGCTGAACCCCTCCTCCGCATCAATGGCCTTACGAAGCGCTACCCGGGGGTCACGGCTCTCGACGACCTGACCATCGCCCTGCCCCGCGGTCTGGTCGGGCTCGTCGGCGCGAACGGCGCGGGCAAGACGACCATGTTCCGCCTGCTGCTCGGGCTCTCCAAACCGACCGAGGGCACCATCGAGGTCTGCGGCATCGACGTGGCCACCAATCCAATCGAGGTCCGTTCGCGCCTCGGCTACATGCCCGAACACGACTGTCTGCCGCTCGATCAGACCGCCGCCGATGTGGTGTCGACGTTCGGCGAGCTGAGCGGCTTGCCGGCACGAGCGGCGCGTCAACGTGCCTCAGACATCCTCGACCTCGTCGGGCTCGATGAAGCCAGGTTTCGTCCGATCAGCGGATTCTCGACCGGGATGCGTCAGCGAGCCAAGCTCGCCCAAGCGCTCGTCGGCGATCCGGAACTCGTTCTGCTCGACGAACCGACGGCGGGTCTCGATCCGCTCGGTCGTGAGGAGATGCTCGCCCTCGTCGCCCGGCTCGGCTCGTTCGGGATCTCGGTGATCATGGCGACCCACTTGCTCGACGATGTGCAGCAGGTGTGCGACCACGTGGTGATGATCGACGCCGGCCGTCTCGTCGTCTCGGGTGGCACCAATTCGCTGCTCGAGCGCACGGGGCTGGTGACCGTCGACGTCGGTGATCGTTGGGAGGAGCTGGCCGCCGGTCTGGAAAGGGCAGGTCTGGCGGCGGTCGCCGATGATGGCCTCGTCGAGGTGACCGTGGATGGCACCCATCAGATGGATCTGCTCCGGGACGTCATTGCCGATCTCCAACTCCCGCTGTACCGGCTGTCGACGCGATTGACGTCACTCGACGAGGTTTTCCTCCGTCTCGCAGGGAGCGCGTCGTGAACGTCCTGGGTGCAGGTGCGGTCTACGACCGCGGCTATCGCCCGTACGAGGGACCGCGTGGCCTTCGCGGAGCCGCGACGTTCGCGTTGTACAAGGCATCGATACGACGGGCACTAGGCATTCGTCGGTCGTGGCGCCAGAAGTTCGCTCCGTTCGTTCTCCTCGGCGTTGTCACGATCCCTGCGATCGTCAACGTCGGCATCGGGTACGTGACGCGCGACCGCGTCGCGAACACGTTCGAGATCATCACCTACCGCGACTATGTCGGGGTTTCGTCGGCGTTGTTGCTGTTCGTCGCACTGGTCGCCCCCGATGTCATGTGCCCCGACCGTAGACAACGGGTGCTCCCGTTGATGTTTGCTCGCCCGCTCACCGGTGTTGATTACGTCGTTGCGAAGGTCGGGGCAATCGCCTCCATCCTGTTCGCTTTCTCGTTCCTGCCGCAGGTCGTGTTGTTCGTCGGCAACATGCTGGTCAGCGACAGTGCAGCCGATTACTTCACCGGTCACCTCGACATCCTCTGGCGAGTCCCCGTCACAGTCCTGATACTCGCCTTGTACTACGCGGTCATCGGGGTCGCGATCGCGTCGCTGACCGATCGGCGGATCGTCGCGGGTGCAGCGGTCATCGGTCTCTTCCTGGTCACATCGATAGCTTCGGGCATTCTCGTCGGCGACTTCCAGGTCGGACACGGTTCGATCGCAGGTCTCATCAACGTTCTGGCATTGCCGCTGTATCTGCGCGATCTGGTGTTCCTCGGACACATCGACCCGGAGTCCCCGCTCGCCGGCGTCAACAACGCCGGATTGTTCAGCGTGGCCACGTACCTCGTGGTCCTGCTGATCGGGATCGGTGTTCTCCTTCAGCGCTATCGGTGGGTCGAGCGCTGATGTCACCGTTGTCCGATGTCGGCGTGGCCGAGCCTGATCCCCCACAGCTCAACGACGACCCGGCGTTCGCCGCCGACGCCACCGTAGAGATCTCTGATGTGTCCGTGTGGTTCGGGCCCAAAGTGGCGCTGTCCGAGCTCAGTTGCTCGTTCGGTCCCGGAGTGACCGGCCTGCTCGGGCCGAACGGTGCCGGCAAGACGACATTGATGCGAGCCATGACCGGTCTCGTCGGTGTCAACCAGGGCGCGGTGCGCGTCGAGGGCCGCGATCCACGACGCGATCGCCAGGTCCACGGTCGAATGGCCTTGGTGCCGGAGGACGAGGCCGTCCCGACCGGCCTCACTGCGCGGCAACTCGTGCGTTACAGGGCGGACCTGTTCCGCGTCGCCGACCGCGAGGCGCCCGACAGGGCGTTGCAGAGCGTGGCGATGCTCGACGACGGCGATCGGCGAGTGGACGGCTTCAGCAAAGGCATGCGTCAACGCACGAAGATCGCTGCCGCACTCGTGACAGATCCACAGGTCCTTGTTCTCGACGAGCCGCTGAACGGTGCGGACCCGGTTCAGCGCCTCAAGCTGATCGATCTGTTCAAGGAGCTCGGTGCAAGCGGTCGAACGGTCATCGTCAGCTCGCACGTGCTCAACGAGGTCGAGCGCATGGCTGAGCGGATGATCGTGCT
>JANMMQ010000411.1:0-7047 GCA_031373465.1 Ilumatobacteraceae bacterium
GAACCTGTGCGAGCGAGTGGCTTTCGGGCACATCGAGCCGGGTCTGCAAAGCGGCTTCTGCGCCGACACCGGCGGTGGCTGGAGCTCATGGATGGTCGCTCACACCAGCCAGTTGGTCGACGTTCCGGATGATCTCAGCGATGAGGCCGCTGTGATGATCGAGCCCACCGCGTGCGCTGCGCATGCCGCTCTGCGGTATCAGGGCCATGAGACCGTGATCATCGGCGCCGGCACGGTCGGTCTGTTGACCCTGGCAGCCATCACTGCGACTCGCGACAAAGATCGAAGCGGCCCCCTCATCGTCACTGCCCGTTACGCCGAGCAGCGCAGGATCGCCAAGGAGCTGGGTGCCGACATCGTCTGCACGCCTGACGAACTGCCGCGCTGGGTCCGTTCGACGACCAAGTCGATGGTTCTCGGTGACCAGCTCACATCGGGCTTCCGCAACGTTGTCGACTGCGTCGGCTCGGGCGAATCCCTGATGCAGGCGCTGCGGGTTGTCGCGCCGGGCGGCGAGGTCCTACTCGTCGGAATGCCCGGCAACGTCTCGCTGGAGCTCACCTCGCTGTGGCACCGCGAGGCCGCAATTCGCGGGTGCTACGCCTATTCCCGCAACGACTTCATGGCGGCGATCGAGATCGTCCGCCGCTTCGATCTCGGCCGGTTGGTCTCGGCAACCTACCCACTCGACGACTACAAGGACGCGATCACGCACGCTGCCTCCGCGGGCCGCCGCGGTGCCGTGAAGATCGCCTTCGACATGAGAGAAAGCTGAACCGATGCCTCGCCCTGGATTCGTCCTCGAAGTGGATCGCTCCACTCCTCCGATCATGTTCTGGCGCGGCGAGAACTTCAGCCTCGAGAAGCTTCCCGCCGGCCGCAGCCGCGTCATCTATCCGCCGGAGCCGCTCGATCCGATAGAAGACATCGACGGCGCCATCCGCGATGCCCTGCTGCACCCGCACGATCAGGACCCGTTACCGGCTCAGTTGTTTTCCGGGATGAAGCTGACCATCGCGTTCGACGACGTCAGCCTCCCGCTGCCGAAAATGCGCACACCCGACAATCGCCAGCGCATCATCGAGGCCGTGCTGGACCTCGCCGCCGAGGCCGGCGTCGATGACGTGCACATCATCGCTGCGCTCGGCCTGCATCGGCGGATGCACGAGTACGAGTTGCGTCACGCACTGGGTGATCGGGTGTACGACGCGTTCCGCCCGCGGGGCACTCTCTATCAGCACGACGCCGAGGACCGCGACAACCTCACGGTGATCGGCTCGACCCCCGAGGGCGAGGTGCTGGAGATCAGCAAGCGCGCCGCCGACAGCGACCTGATCGTCTACGTCAACATCAACTCAGTGGCGATGGACGGCGGGTGGAAGAGCATCACCACTGGCTTGGCCAGCTACTACAGCCTCACCTTCCACCACAATCCCGAGACCCTGGAGAACACGCGCAGCCTCATGGACCGCCACAAGAGCGACCTGCACAAGAGCGTGTGGCGGCTCGGAAAGGTGATGCGCGACCACGGACCGCAGGTGTTCCAGATCGAGTCGACGTTGAACACCGACATGTTTCCGTCGCCGTTCGACTTCCTCTCCAAGCGTGAGTGGGAGTGGAAGGCCAAGGACCGGGCGACCTACCTGGCCACCACCAAATCGCTCAGCCGTACGCCCGGGCGACTGGCGCGCAGGATCTTCCACTCGATCGAAGGTCCCCATCAGATGACCAGTGTGCAGGCCGGCGATACCGAGACCGTGCACAAAATCACGCTCGAGTGGGTCCACAAGCAGCAGTTGGTCCATGTCCCCGGGCAAACCGACATCTTGACGCTCGGCATTCCCTACGTCTGCCCCTACAACCCCGACGGCGTGATGAATCCCGTACTGGTCATGTGCATGGGACTGGGCTACCTGTTCAACATGTACCGCAACAAGCCGCTTGTCCGCGAGGGCGGGGTCATCATCATGACCCACCCGACCTACCGCGAGTTCCACCCGGTGCACCATCCGAGCTACATCGATTTCTTCGAGCAGGTGCTCGCCGATACGACCGACCCGGCGACGATGTCGCGCAAGTGGGAGAAGCAGTACGCCGAGGACGAGTGGTATCGCCACCTCTACCGCACCGGAAACGCGTACCACGGCGTGCACCCGTTCTACGCGTGGTACTGGGGCGCACACGGATTGCAGCACGCAGGCAAGGTGATCATCGTCGGAGGTGATCCGCCGACGGTGCGACGACTCGGCTTCACACCTGCTTCGACCATGGACGACGCGTTCGAGATCGCCAGCGATGTGGTCGGTAGCGCGCCGACCATAAGCCACCTTCACGTTCCCGCATTGCTGGTGGCAGACGTCCAATGAGCGAGCCGCGATGAGCAAGCGCACGGTGCCGTATTCGCTCACTGGTTTGCGACGTGCAACCCGGATCGGCGACGTTGCAAGCGCGACGCTGCAACGCGGGCTCGGACCGGTGCGCAACGTCGGGTTTCCGTATCGCAAGCCGAGCGTGCCGAAAGGTGTCGTCGTACCGCCCGACCCCTCCAAGCTCGGCGCCAACTTCGAGACCGCTTGGGCGCGACGCGGCCCGGCCAAGGCAACGCGCAAGGTCCTCACCAACGGTCCGCTGCGGTTGCTCGTGTACGGCCTCACCCGCCCTGAGATCTACGGGGCCGATCGACTCGAAGACCTGAGGTTGCACGACGAGCCGCCTGCACTGATCTTCGCCCCGACGCACCACAGTCACCTCGACACGCCGCTGTCGATCATCGCCATCCCCGAACCGTGGCGGTCGAAGCTCGTCGTAGCTGCCGCGGCTGATTACTTCTTCGACACCCGCTGGAAAGGTGTCATTGCTGCGCTCTCGCTGAATGCAATTCCAATCGACCGTGAAGTGACAGGCCGCAAGACCAGCGATCAGCTGAAGCGCCTGATCGAGGACGGTTGGAGCCTGGTCATCTACCCGGAGGGCGGGCGCTCCCCGGACGGCTGGGGTCAAGAGTTCAAAGGTGGCGCCGCCTATCTGTCGTCACGCACCGGGGCGGCGGTCGTTCCGATGTTCATCGACGGCTCCGGAGCCATCTACGGAAAGGGGATGAAGCGTCCGAAACCCGGCAAGACCAAGGTGGTCTTCGGCTCACCCATGCCGCCGACCGAGGGCGAATCGACCCGACGCTTCAACGCCCGCATCGAGGCCGCTGTCACGACTCTCGGCGATGAGGCGTTGACGGACTTCTGGACCTCGCGCCGTCGCCGCGCCACAGGAACGAGCCCGAAGTTGACCGGGCCCGACTACAACGGATGGCGACGGCAATGGGCACTAGCTGAGCACCGCAAGTTGGGCAAGGCCGGGGTGCGCCGCCGGCAGAAGCGGCGCTGGCCCGACCTCGGCTAATCACGTGCCGTCGCGATCTCCTGTAGACGACGGTTCCGACCAGTCGACAGTACCCACACTCACCCAGCGTCAATTTCTCACAGGGCGCGCATGGCCTCGGCGATCTCTGCCGATGCGCCGCCGACCCGGGCCAGACCCTCCGCTATCCCGGCGATATCGGCGGGCGGTTTGTTCTGGCTGAGCTTGCGTTTGGCCTGGATGGAGGTGATCTGCACCTCGATGCCGACGATGGCCTTCAGCATCGACTCGATGTAGTCCGGGGGAGCATCTTCAACCGTCCACTGGACATCGAATTGCGATTCGTGGCGCTGTGTCAGGCGAGTCACGAGAGCGCGCTTCCACTCGGTCTCGTCGTGGGCCACGAATCGACCGCTGACGTGCACTGATTCGTAGTTCCAGGTCGGCACGACCCTGCCGTGCGCAGCCTTGGAAGGACTCCAATTCGGTGAGACGTAGGCATCCGGTCCCGTGAAGATGGCTAGCGCGTCGACTGTCGATATCGACTCGGCCCACTGCCGGTTAGCGCGGGCAACATGGCCGACCAGTGAGCCCAAGCCGTGGGTGGTCGGCTCGTACAGCAAAGGAAGTGGCGTCGCGTCGAGACCAACGTCGGTCATCGTCACCAGCTGAGCCAGGGGATGTTCGACGAAGAACCGTGCAATGAGATCCGGATCGTCCTCGGCGAACGCGGCGGGCGTGTACATCCAGACCTCAGAGGAGATCGGCGAGCGCCGATTCCAACTTGGCGACACGATCCTCGAGCTGGGCGATGCGGTCCGTCATGCTGCCCGACACGGAAGCCGGCACCATTGCGGCCGGCCCAGCGACCGGCTCAACCTCTTCAGCGATCAGCTGCTGCCACCTCTGCTCTTTCTGACCCGTCTGGCGCTCCAACAGTTGCACGAGGCCGCTCTCGAGGAGGCCGTGCAGACACGCCTCGACCTCACCGGCCGAGTCGAAGGAGTGCAACCGTTCGGTGCGGGCTCGCAGTTCGGCGACCGTCTGCGGCCCTCGGACCAGTAACACGGCGACAACCGCGGCAGCGGGATCGTCGAGCTCGTACTTCTCAACCGCGACCTGTCGATACCGGGTGACACTGCGGCCGTGCGACGGATGGACGATCCGCAGCAAACCCTGTGCCTTCATCGAGGTGATGGAGGCGTCGACCTCGAAGTCGTCCAGCGCCATGATCGGGTCACGCGACGACGACTGGTTGCACGCCGACACCAGCGCGTTCATCGTCAAGGGATACTGATCGGGAACGGTGCGTTCCTTCTCCATCAAGCAGCCGAGGACTCGGCCTTCGATCACGCTCAGCATGCCCTCGAACCTACCGCCTACCATGCTGGCGTGTTGCGCCTGCGCCAAGTTGTGATCGCCGCCCGTGATCTCGACACGACCGTAGAACGGCTTTGCACGGCACTCGACGTGCCTGTCTGCTTCACCGACCCGGGGGTTGCCGAGTTCGGTCTTGGCAACGCCCTGTTGTGCATCGGCGACCAGTTCATCGAAATCGTCTCACCCATCGCCGACGACACTGCTGCGGGGCGACTGCTTGACCGACGCAACGCGGATGTGACCGCCTACATGGTGATGTTCGAGATCGATGATCTCGATGCACGCATGGCGTCACTCACTGAGGCCAGGGTGCGCACCGTGTGGAGCGGCGACTACCCGGCGATTCGTGGCAGGCATCTGCACCCTGCGGACATCGGCGGTGCGATCGTGAGCCTCGATCACACAGACCCTCCAGGGTCGTGGATGTGGGGCGGACCCACGTGGACACCGCACACGCACAACAGCGTTGCCACCTCGATCGCCGGATACGTGATAGCGGCCGACAAGCCCGTGGAGGTGTCGACGCTCTGGTCGTTGTTCGGATTGCTGCATTCGGTGAGATTCGTCGGCGGAACGACTTCCGAGATCGAACTGACCGCGACACATCGGAGCAACGTCGGCGCAATCGCCGTCACGCTGGATCAGGTGATGGTCCGGCTGGTCTGATCAGCGGCGAGCTAGCACGAGGTCTTCGGCGGCGTCTTGATCTTCAGTCCTGGATAGAAGCTGGCGTAGCCGGCGGTGTTCGTGTTGGCGGCGTTGAGGGCATCGACGGTGGTGTTGAGCTTCTTGGCGACTTTGCCCAAATAGTCCCCCGCAACGATGGTGTACTCACCGGATGCGCACGTCGATTGGTTACCGGCGATCGTCGTGGTGGTCTCGTTGGGCGGTGTGGTTGCGCCGGACGTATCGGTCGTTGAGGTGGCTGTGCCTGGCTCGGTCCAACCCGGCGGGAGGATGATCGTGGCCCCGACGGCGGGGAACTCAGGAACCTGATCGCCGACCAACGTCCAACCGTTGATGGACATGAGGTCGGTGAACTTCACCTTGAACTTGTGAGCAATGGTCGATGGCAGGTCGCCGTTGGCGATCACGTAGCTGCCCTGCTCCGGGTGCACCGTGCCCGGGTTGGGTGATTGACCCGGAAGCGTTGTGGCAACAAGGGTTGTCGGTGTCTGGGTGACGGTGACGTAGTTGGTCGACGTGAGATCGAGCGTCGTCGGGTCGGGTGACGAACCGTTGGCCGCGCCACACGAGGCCAAAACCGCAGCAGAGAGCGCCACGAGCAGGACATTCGATTTCATACGAGCAGCCTACGCGCTGTTGCTACGCGAGTGGCCGCGTGGTCGGCGCGATGGGAGACGGCAGCTGCGTCTCACCCATCAGCCAGGCGTCGACCCCTGCGGCGCACGACCGACCTTCGGCGATGGCCCAGACGATCAAACTCTGCCCTCTGCCCATGTCGCCGGCAACGAACACACCGGGAACCGTGCTCATGAACCGACCGTCGCGGCTGACGTTTCCCCGGTCGTCGAAGTTCACACCGAGCACGTCGAGCCAGGTCCCCTTCTCCGGTCCGACGAAGCCCATCGCCAGGAACACGAAATCGGCCGGAAGCTCGCGCTCGCTGCCCTCGATCTTCTGGAACCGACCGTCGACCGTTTCGACCTCATGAAGCAGCAGCGCCCGCACCCGCCCGTTGCCATCGTCGACAAAGCGCTCGGTGTTGACGCTGAACAGCCGATCACCGCCCTCCTCGTGCGCCGACGAAACGCGGTACACGAGGTTCCACTGCGGCCACGGGTTGGTGTCGGCGCGAAGGTCCGGCGGGCGCGGCAGGATCTCGAGTTGCGTCACGTTGGCAGCGCCCTGGCGATGCACGGTTCCGAGGCAATCGGCACCCGTGTCGCCTCCCCCGATGATGACGACGTGCTTGCCGCGCACGTCGATCGGTGATTCGTCGATGTCACCTTCTTGAACCCTGTTGGCCAACGGCAAGTACTCCATCGCCTGATGGACGCCCAACAGCTCGCGGCCCGGTATTGGCAGATCGCGCGCCGCAGTCGCGCCGCACGCCAGCACAATGGCGTCGTACGACGCCAGCAGCACCTCGATGTCGATGCCGTCGCCGACGGTCGCCCTTGTTCGGAACTCAGTGCCCTCTGCTTCCATCTGAGCGATGCGCCTCGCCAGATGGCGCTTCTCCATCTTGAACTCGGGGATGCCGTAGCGCAGCAGCCCACCGATGCGATCAGCGCGTTCCAGCACAACGACCTCATGGCCAGCGCGCGTCAACTGCTGCGCCGCCGCCAG
>JANMMQ010000064.1:0-6825 GCA_031373465.1 Ilumatobacteraceae bacterium
GGTGTCGACTTCTGGTCGCTCGGTCTGCAGATCACCGGTATCGCTTCGTTGACGGGTGCCCTCAACCTCATCGTCACGATCCTCAACATGCGTGCCCCTGGCATGACCCTGATGAAGATGCCGATCTTCACGTGGATGATCCTGGTGGTGCAGTTCCTGCTGGTGTTCGCCATCCCGGTCATCACCGTTGCCCTGTTCCTGCTGATGTTCCAGCGAGTCTTCGGAGCTCAGTTCTTCAACGTCGATGCCGGTGCAGACCCGTTGCTCTGGCAGCACCTGTTCTGGATATTCGGCCATCCCGAGGTGTACATCCTCGTCTTACCCAGTTTCGGCATCGTCAGCGAAGTGCTGCCGGTGTTCAGTCGCAAGCCGCTGTTCGGGTACAAGTTCGTCGTGTTCTCCGGCGCAGCCATCGGTTTCATCGGGTGGGGCGTGTGGGCTCACCACATGTTCGCCAGCGGAATCGGGCCCGTCAGCGTGGCGGTCTTCTCGGTCAGCACGATGTTGATCGCCATTCCCACCGGTGTGAAGATCGTCAACTGGACGCTGACCATGTGGGGCGGCAAAATCCGGTTCACCACGGCAATGTTGTTCGCCATCGGTCTGATCGTCGAGTTCACCATCGGTGGGCTCTCAGGCGTCACCCACTCGGTCTCGCCATCCGACACCCAGCAGACCGACACATACTACATCGTCGCCCACTTCCACTACGTGCTGTTCGGCGGTGCGGTGTTCGGGATCTTCGCCGGCTTCTACTACTGGTGGCCGAAGATCTTCGGCAAGATGCTCGACGAGACGCTCGGGAAGTGGAACTTCTGGTTGATGGTCATTGGCATGAACCTCACCTTCGGCCCGATGCACATCCTCGGTCTGCAGGGCCAGCCACGGCGCATGGTGGTGTACCCCGAGAAGTTGACCGGCGAGGGATTCTTCAACCTCCACTTCTGGAACACTGTCGCCACGGTCGGCTCGTACATCCTCGCTCTCGGCATCTTCTTGTTCCTGGTCAACGTCTGGCACACGACCCGAAAGGGTGCTACGGCGCCGCTCGACCCGTGGGATGCGCGCAGCCTCGAATGGCTGACAACCAATCCCCCCAAGGTGCACAACTTCGACGTCATCCCTCACGTGCACGCTCTCGACGAGTACTTCCACCTCAAATACGAAGAGGTCGACACCGACGCAGGCCCCCGTCTGGTCAAAGTGCGAACGGCTGAAGAGCTTCACGAGGATCAAGAGGCCAACGCCGACAAGAACATCCACATGCCGTCGGCGTCCTACTGGCCGATGCTTGTGGCCATCTCTCTGCCGATCATGGCCTACGGGATCATCTTCTCCCTGGTGCTGACGGTTCTGGGCGGCGCGATCTTGCTGATGGCCATCTTCGCGTGGGCACTCGAACCTGCGGTCGCCGACGCCAGTGACTTCGACCCGCCGCCACAGGGCGGCGAACCCACAAAGGAGCTTGCCGGTGTCTGAGGCAACGCTTGTCGAGGTATCGGCGGCCGACGACCATTCCGGCCAGGATCACGGCGCGCACATGGTCACATCGACCGGGTTGAGCAACAACAAGCTGGCAATGTGGTTGTTCCTCGGCAGCGAATGTCTGCTGTTCGGCGGGTTGATCTCTACCTACATGCTGTACCGCGGCCGGCACACCGGCAGCCCGGGCCCGGCACAACTCTGGGACATCCCGCTGACCTCGGTCTCGAGCTTCGTGCTGTTGATGAGCTCGTTGACGATGGTGCTCGCGGTCAGCGCAGCGCAACAACGCGACGATCGATTGACGTGTTTGTGGCTCACGGTCACGGCATTGCTCGGGTCGACGTTCGTGGGTGCACAGGTGTACGAGTTCACGTCCTTCTACCACGAGGGTGTCGGCTTCACGACCAGCCTGTTCAGCTCCAGCTTCTTCACCCTCACCGGCTTCCACGGCATTCACGTGACAGTCGGCATCATCATGCTGATGTCCCTCGTCGGCATCATCTCGCGCAGCAAGATCCCGGGCGACAAGGCAGAGGTCGTCGAGCTGATCGGCTTGTACTGGCACTTCGTCGATATCATCTGGATCGTCATCTTCACCCTCGTCTACCTGATCCCGGCATGAGGTTCGCCCGATGACAACGACCGAGCACAGCGATCACATCGAGCACGATGAGCACGGCGCCGCTCATGGTGACGCCGGCGCGCACAAGCCCAACAGTTTCTACATCCAGGTTGCCGCCGCGTTGGCAGTGATCACAGCCGTCGAGGTCGGTCTGTACTACCTCGACATCGGCAAGCTCTTCATGCCTGCGCTGTTGATCCTGATGGTGGTCAAGTTCGTCACGGTCGTCTCCGTGTTCATGCACTTGAAGTTCGATCATAAGCTGTTCAGCTATCTGTTCTATTCCGGTCTGTTCCTGGCAGTGGGTGTCTACATCGCCGCGCTGATGACGTTCAGATTCTTCGACGGCGGCTAACGGATGCTCGGCGCAACCTTCGCCGATCCCTGGAGGTTCCAGGCGAACCCGGAGGTCTACGTGCTCGTCGCATTCCTGATCGGCGCCTACGTGTACTCGATTCGTGCAATCGGGCCGCAGGCCGTGGCCGTCGGTCAACCGGTGGTCACCCGCGCGAACATCGGGTGCTTCATCGGCGCCATGATGCTGTTGTTCGCGGCCAGCACCTGGCCGATCCATCAGATGGCTGAGGATTACCTCTACTCGGCCCACATGTTGCAGCACATGATGCTCAGCTACTTCATGCCACCTTTGGTCCTGCTGGCGACACCCACCTGGTTGATGCGCCTACTGGTCGGCACGGGCCGAACGTGGCGAATCCTCACCTTCATGACCAAGCCTGTCGTTGCAGCCGTCGTCTTCAATGCCGTGGTGATGGTCACCCACATCCCACCTGTCGTCAATGCGTCCGTGCAGAGCGCACCGCTGCACTATTCGCTGCACTTGATGCTCGTGCTGACGGCTCTCCTGATGTGGATGCCGGTTGTCGGTCCGTTTCACGAGTTGCGCATCAGCGATGCTGCGAAGCCGATCTATCTGTTCCTGCAGAGCGTCGTCCCGACCGTGCCGGCTGGATGGTTGACCTTCGCTGATGGCGTGGTCTACAAGCATTACAACCAACCGGTCCGTGTCTGGAACATCAGCCCGACAGACGATCAGCAACTGGCCGGAGCGATCATGAAGATCGGCGGATCGATCTTCCTGTGGGCGCTCGTGGTCTTCTACTTCTTCAAGCGATTCGCTCCGAATTGGAAGGAAGACAACACCTATCGGCGCAAGCCGCTGACGTTCGACGAGGTGCAGAGCGAGTTCGACAGTTCGCCTGCACCCGCCGAGAAGGTTCGGTAGCTACGCATCGGTGCTGACGTCCTGTTCGCCCAGTGCCTGCCGCTGTGCCGTGCTGCAGCCGGCCAGGGCCACAAGCGCTATCGCGCCTGCGCCGAGAATCGGCTTGAACGAGCGGCTTGGAAGTGCCCCGTGAACTGGCTGGCGTGGGTGTACCTGCAGCGGAAGGAATATCTGTGAGGTTTGGCCACCGACGGGCGGCGAGATCAAGGCGATCACTCCAACCTTCTCAGGAGATCGCTGTCGCCACGGTCAGCTCCATCGCGTTCGTGTTGTTGGCCCGCAGAGCCGCGCGGGGCACGATCAGCGCAACGGAGGAACGATGGTTTCGGGCCATCAACAGCATGAGCCCCGCTCTGCGCGCCCCGGTGTGGCTCGTCATGCAGGCGGGCAGCTTGGCTGCGGTGCCGGTGACTGCCGCCGTGGTGTCCCGACGGCACAAACCGACTGCCGTCGCACTTGCCCTCGACGGCACGGCGGCGTGGGCCCTGTCCAAACTGGTCAAGCGGATGATCAAGCGGGGCCGTCCTGGTCATCACCTGGCGGACGTCGTGATCCACGGCGCAGCACAAAGCGGCGCAGGCTTCCTATCGGGGCACGCAGCCGTCGCGACCACGCTCGCGGTGATCGGCTCCCGGCGTCCTACCGAAGCCGGCGGCGCGAATCGTGTGGGTCGTACCGTTTCTCGTCGGTGCCAGTCGTCAGTTCGTCGGCGCTCACCTTCCGCTCGATGTGGCCGGGGGAGCCGCGATGGGGCTTTCGATGGGCAGCCTCACCAACCTGGCACTCGACGTCGCCACCGGTTAGTCCCAGCGGAACAGGCGCGCTGCCAGCAACGGTGTCGCGGCGGCCCAGATGCACAGCACGATCCAGGCGCGTGTCGGTTGCGTACCCGCGTTGCTCATTGCTTCGCGCAGCACGTCTGCGAGCGCTCCCGACGGCAGAGCGTGGGCCACCGAGCGAATCGCACCGGGCAGCTTGCCGAAGGGGATGACCATTCCGCCGAGCAGCAACAGCACCAGGTACAGACCGTTCTGTGCGGCCAGATTGATCTCTGCGGGCAACCGTCCGGCAAGAGTGAGACCGATCCCTGCGAACGCCATGGTGCCGACGATGACGGCGACCACGCCGAGAAGCCAGTTGGCCGAACTGGGGCTCCACCCCAGAGCGAACGCGACCGGGATCAACACGGCGAACTGCACGATCTCGACGGCGATCACGGATCCGATCTTCGCAGCGATCAGCCGCGGTCTGCCCAGAGGTGTGGCGGCCAGACGCTTCAGGACGTGATAGCCGCGCTCGAAGCCGGTCCCGATGCCGAGGCTGACCATCGCTGTGCTCATCGTTGCCAAGGCCAAGATGCCGGGGGCGAGGAAGTCGATCGGTTCCTTCGTGCCGGTTGGCAGCACGTCGACCAGGCTGAAGAAGACCAGCAGCAGCACCGGTATTCCGAGGGTCAGCAGCAGTTGCTCGCCGTTGCTCGCAACGCGTCGCAACTCGACGCGCAGTTGGACCAGCGTGACATTCATGGCTGGTCACCCCCGGTGAGACGGCGGAAGACATCTTCGAGTCGTTGACCGCCTGCGCGCAGATCGTGCAGGGGATGGCCCGCGTCGGCGAGCCAATCACCGAGTTGCGCCATCAGCCGCGGTTGGGGAGGTGCGTCGATGACGTACTCGTCGCGGCCGACCTTGCTGGCGACGATCCCCGTTGCTTTTGCGAGTGCGCGCAGATCCAGGCCGGGATCACTCCGGAAGCGGATCTCGTCGTGACCTTTGCGCAACTCCGCCAACGTCGCGTCGGCGATCAGCGAACCGCGATCGATGATGATCATTCGGTCGGCGAGACGCTCCGCCTCGTCGAGCTCGTGTGTGGCGAGCACCACCGCGCACCCGCGGTCGGCGAGGTCGCGGATGATGCTGCGGACCGCGTCGCGACCGTTGACGTCGATGCCTGAGGTCGGCTCATCGAGGAACGCGATGTCGGGCTTCGCGGCGAGCGCGAGAGCGAGTGAGACGCGCTGGCGCTCGCCGCCCGAGAGCTGCTTCCATGTCGCCTTGCTTCGTGCGCTGAGGCCGACAACGTCGACCAGGGCAGCCGCGTCCGCTCCCTTGTCGTACAGCGCTACGTAGTGCCGAACTGTTTCCAGGACTCGTGAGCTCGGGTAGACGCCGCCTTCCTGCAACATCACGCCCATGCGCTTGGAGAGCTGGCGTTGCTGGGCGGCGGGATCGAGCCCGAGGACTCGAACGGTGCCCTTCGTCGGGCGGTGGTAGCCCTCGCACACCTCGATGGTCGATGTCTTGCCGGCACCGTTGGGGCCGAGAACGGTGGTGATCTTGCCCGCGTCGGCGGTGAAGGAGATGTCGTCGACCGCGAGCACGTCGCCGTGGCGAACCGTCAGATGTTCGACCTCCACGGCAGCCACAGCGTGCGACCCTAGGCGACCATCCTGACGAATTCGCGATCAAGTCAAGGCCAAATCGAACCGATCACTGGGGCATGGCACGGTTCTCCGTGGTGGTGTCGGCTCTCGACGAGCAGGCGGATCTCAGCCGTAGTCTGCGCGCGATCACGCGGGCCGCGCAGGCCATCCGCACCGACGCCGAGGTGGTCGTGATCGTGCGCAATGCGGATGCGGCTCATGCCAAGCGTGCCGCGTCCACCGGTGCAACGGTGGTGCCCGTCACCCGGGCGAACGTCGCTGTTGCGCGCAACGTCGGTGCCGCCGCCACCAATGGACAGATCCTGGTGACCATCGATGCAGACCGGGTCATGTCGCCGGTGGCGTTTGCCGAGATCGAGCGACTGCTGGCGACTGGTTGCTACGTCGGCGGCGGGGCTATCCAGCGTCCCGATCGGCATTCGCTGGCAATCGACGCGGCGATGGTCCTGGCCAGGTTTGCCACGTACCTCAACGGTCTCGGCGGCGGGATGTACTGGTGCCGTCGTGAGGATTTCGAGGCGATCGGCGGGTTCGACGAACGGGTTTCCACGGTCGACGACTTCGACTTCGCCCGTCGTCTCCGTGCGCACGGGCTGCGCACCGGACGAAGGTTCGTCAACCTGCGCCAGGCGCCCGTGACGACATCGTCCCGCCGCGATGCGGCCGGCCGATTCTCCTACGCCCTCACTCGCTAGGCACCGGTAACCTCTCCGATCTGTGATCGATGTCCGTTTGTTGCGCACCGACCCCGAGGTCGTCCGCGCGGCACTGAGCAGACGCGGGGAATCCGAGGTTCTGGATCAGCTCGACCGAGCCATCGCGTTCGATGCACTCTCACGCGAGATCGTCGCCAAGCGCGATGCCATCCGTGCCGAGGTCAACGATCTGTCGAAGGCGGTAGCAGAACTGCGCCGCAAGGGCGCCACGCACGGCGCTGAGGAACTGCAGTTGCGTAGCCGAGCCCTCGGTGATCACGAGCGGGTGCTGGCCAACGAGTTCGAGATCGTCCAGGGGGATCTGCGCGACCTGCTG
>JANMMQ010000543.1:0-4126 GCA_031373465.1 Ilumatobacteraceae bacterium
GCGAGCAGCAAGTTCGATTGTCGCAGCGAATCCCAAGAGGACGATGTCATCATCGGTAGGCCGCTTCGGCGGGGACGTCGTCGTGGTAGTAGCGGCGGTATCCGGCGGGCCGCTGTTGGGCGTGGTCGCGCTGGCCCGGCCCATCAGGAACGGCAGGAGCGATACGGCGGCTCCTCCCAGTCCAATGCCCAGCAGGCGACGGCGCAACGCACTGTCGGGCTGTGCGGGCTCCGTCACATCCATGTTCACGAGGAAATCCTTTCGAGATGCTCACGCTCAGCATTCCTTGCCGAGGGTGAGCGGAGCAATTCTAGAAGTCGAGGGCCGACAGGTCTGGTATCCATCCACGGGCGCGATCCACCGCTCGAGCCCATCGCTCTCTGTCCAATCGATCGCCCGGCTCGACCACGACTTGCGGCTTCCATGCAGCTGCGATCTCGTCGAACGATCCCCACACACCTACCGCCAGGCCGGCGAGATAGGCGGCGCCGATCGTGGTTGCTTCCGTCTGCGGCGACACCTCGATCGCCCTTCCCGTGGCGTTGGCAAGCGCTTGGATGAACGTCGGGTTCCGGCTCATGCCACCGTCGACCCGGAGTGCACCGACGGAGCTGCCGTAGTCGGCTTCGGCCGATTCGAGCAGGTCTGCGCCCCGATGAGCGATCCCTTCGAGGACCGCACGTACCAACTGCGGCCGGCCCGTGCCGCGGGTCAGGCCGAGCAGTGTGCCGCGCGCGCCGTAGTCCCAATGCGGTGTCCCCAGTCCCATCAGCGCAGGGACGTAGACGACGCCGTCTGTGTGCTCGCACTGCGCCGCCACCTCGTGGCTGTGTGCCGCGTCGTCGATGACGCCGAGATCGTCGCGCAACCACTCCACGTTGGTGCCCGCAGAGAGCATGATCGCCTCGGCGCCCCACGTGCGCTGTCCCGCTCGGCTCCAGGCCACGATCGGAAAGGTCCCGTGCTCGCTGCGCCGAGCCGACGCCGGGCCGGACGGGCCGGTGCACACGTCGAGCATCCCTCCGGTACCGAACGTGATCTTGGCCAAGCCGGGCCGCACGCAACCCTGCCCGACAAGGCTGGCCTGCTGATCCCCGACGAGTGCAGCGAGCGGGGGAGCGCCGGGCAGCGCGCTGGCTTCGCCGAACACCCCGGTCGAATCGACGACCACCGGCAACATCTCGATGGGCGCGCCCAGCGCGGCACACACCTCGGGCGACCATGCCGTGGCGTCGGCGGTCATCAGACCGGTGACTGCTGCGTTCGATGGATCGGTGACGTGCACGGCGCCGTGCGACAGGACCCACGCAACCCATGTGTCGACCGTGCCGAAGCACAGATCCCGATCACGAGCGCCGGCCACGTTGTTGAGCAGCCAGGCCAACTTGGTAGCCGACTGGTTGGGCGCCAGGGCCAGACCGTGTTCGGCCTTCGCGGTGATGCAGTCGAACACGGTTCGCAGGTCTTGCCAGCCGAGACCGGGGGCGATCGGCACGCCCGTGCTCCGGTCCCACACGAGTGTGGACGCGCGCTGGTTGGTGATCCCGACGGCGGCGACCGGACCGGCCGTCGCCAACGATCTGGTGGCCACGTCCAGTACTGCGTCGCCCATCGCCGACCCGTCGAACTCGACCAGCCCGGGGAATGGTGTCGACGGAGGGAACGGGCGGTATTCGAGGGCGTGTACCGAACCTTCGCCGTCGACCACCGCAGCGCGCAGGCCGGAGGTGCCGACGTCGACGACGAGAACGCTCACCTCGACCTCCGAGTCGACGATGGATAGAAGCCGCGCCGTTGCATGATGCTGCCCAGCCCGCCACCGATCAGGCCGGCGACGGCCACGAGTGTGAGCGTGAAGATCGCCGCGAACCAGTGGACCTGGTTGCCACGGATGAGGCGAATGATGATGAAGACGGCCTGGGCCACGGAGTACGTCCCGATCGCGCAGATCAGCCCGTGCTTGAGTGGCAGCTGCAGCTGCTGCGTCCACGCCGCGACACCTGAGCCCAACACGAACCCGACGAGAGCGGCGAGGCTGAGCAGGGGAGCGGCCGACGAGTCGCTGTTGTTGTCGGCAACGATCCGCGCCGCGATCGAGAACGGGATGGCGAAGACCAGGGCCACACTGCCTCCGGCGCGGATGGCGTACCAGTCGAGGTTCTTCATGGCCAGCCGACGGGGCCGAACGGCGATGACAGGCCCAGCTTGCCGGGGTTGAGGATGCCGTTGGGGTCGAGCGCGTTCTTCACCGACTGCAGCACCTCGAACGACGGGCCCATGGCGTCTGCCATGAAGCGGGCACGATTCAGACCGATGCCGTGATGGTGGGACAGATTGCCACCGGCGGCGAGCACCGCTCGCTGGCCGGCATCCCACATCGCGACATAGGTGGACTCGATCTCATCTGCCGGCGGGGTGGCGGCGAACGTGAAGTAGAGGCATGCTCCGTCGAGGTAGCTGTGCGACAAGTGGCAGCTTGCGGCACGTGCGTTCGGAACGGACATCAATGCCTGGCGCGCATCTTCGAAGATCGTTGGCAGACGCGACCACGGCGCGGCGATCTCCATCGTGTCGACGACGTACCCCTTGCGAGTGAGTTCTTGGAGAGCGTTGGTGTCGTTGCGATGCGTCAGCCAGTTGTCGACGAGCTCGGCCGGCGCGGGTGTGGCCGCCGCACACTCATCTTCGACGACGCCGAGCGTCGCCTCTACCAACCCGATGTCGCCCTCGTCGAGCACCAACAGCACCGATTGCGTGCCGTCGCCGGCATGACTCCGCTCGGTCTCGACGCCGTCGTAGAGGCGCAGCACGGCGGGCGTCGCGCCGCGCCGAAGGATCAGCCGGCAGGCCTCGATCCCGGTTTCGAAATCGGGGAACGTGTACGCGGCGCGACGTTCATGCGTAGGGACCGGGTGGGCGCGCAACCAGACACGGGTGATGACGCCGAGGGTGCCCTCGCTACCGAGGAAGAGATGGGTGAGGTCCGGACCCATCGCTGCTGCGGGGCCGTGCCCGGTCTGCAGCACCGAGCCATCGGCGAGCACGACCTCGAGCCCGACCGCAATCTCTTCGATCTTGCCGTACCGGGTGCTGTACTGACCGGCGCCGCGGCAGGCCACCCATCCACCGACGGTGGCGATGTCGAAGCTCTGCGGAAAGTGCCCGATGGTCATGGCGCACCGCTGGCGCAGCTCGGTTTCGAGGTCGGGACCGAACGTTCCGGCCCAGACCTCGACCACACCCGACACAGCGTCGATGTCGATGACCCCCTGCATCGCCGTCAGATCCAGGAGCACACCGCCGAACACGGGAACCGATGCTCCGGACACGCCGCTTCGCCCGCCTGCCGCGGTCACTGGCACGCCGCTGGCCGAACATGCCGAGAGGACAGCGGCGACCTCGTCGGTGGTCGTCGGCCGGCACACCGCGCCGGCGCGCTGAGGAACCGAACCCGCCAGCGACCAGTGCAACGCAAGCGGCCACCAATCGCGGCTGGCCTCTGCAGTCTCGGCGTCGGACGTGATCGTCTCGCAGATGTCGTGAAGCCGGGTGATCAGTTGATCGTCGGGCTGGCACGTCGGTCCGGTGAACCGCGAGCGCACGCCGGTCAACTCGATCGGCGCCGTCGGTTCCGTCACCGATTGACTCCGAGCAGATCAACCTCGCTGGTCTTCGCGGCTGTCTGTTCGAGGGCGCACGAGTTGCGGAACTCGGCGACCTGGCGCTCGACCTCGGCGTCATCCCATCCCATGTCGGCGGCGATCAGCCGGGCAACGTCTTCAGCGGCCGCCACCGTCGCCGGACGGTCGAACAGCCGGGCCCGTGTTCGCCGAGACAACACATCGTCCAACGTGACTGCCATCTCCGAGCGCGCTGCGTACACGGCCTCGGCCTTGATGTAAGGCAGTCCCGGTACCAATGGCTCGGCGAGGCCTCGATCGGCGTAGCACAGCGCGGTGATCTCTGACACCAGCGACCCGTAGCGATTGGCGAGGTGGGCGGTCTGGATGTCGCTGGGTTCGCGATAGCCATCGGCACCCACGAGCGGCAGCCGCCTCGTCGTCGACCGGTGACGGACCCCGAGCATCTCGCACGACTGGTCGACGGTGTCTTCGGCCATCTCCCG
>JANMMQ010000555.1:0-3063 GCA_031373465.1 Ilumatobacteraceae bacterium
CGTGAAAGCCTTCGATCACCTGTGGTCCGCTGGCACCGAGACCGAGGATGAAGCGTCCGTCGCTGACGTAATCGCAACCTGCAGCGGTCATGGCCATCAGGGCCGCCGTGCGCGAGTAGACGTTGACGATCCCGGTGCCGAGCTCGACCCGTTCGGTCTTGGCAGCGAGGTATCCGATCTGACTGATCGCGTCGTTGCTGTAGGCCTCGGCCACCCAGACCTGATCGAGGCCCGCCCTCTCGAGCTCGACGACGCGGTCCGCGGCCTCTTTGAAACCGCCTCCGTAGTTGATCGTCAGCGAGAGCTTCATGACGTCGACCCTAGGTGAGCGTTGTTGAGGTTGCCGGACCGAAAGCCCTCGAGATCCAGCGTCACGTAGATGTAGCCGGCAGCCTTGGCGCCGGCGACGACCTGCGCGCGCATGTTGACGACATCGGCAAGCCGTTCGAGCGGCACCTCGATCCGCGCCGTGTCCCCGTAGTGCCGCACGCGCAGTTCGGCGAAGCCGAGACGCCTCAACGCGGCCTCTGCCCGATCGACCTGGGTCAGCAATTCCACTGTCACTTCCGTACCGTACGGGACCCGGCTGGCCAGGCAGGCGGCGGCAGGCTTGTCCCATGTACGCAGGCCGAGGCTTCGCGACGCCTCGCGCACGTCCGCCTTGGTGAACCCCGCTGTCACGAGTGGAAACGCGGCACCGCGTTGATCAGCGGCACGCTGACCCGGCCGGTGGTCGCCGAGGTCGTCGAGGTTGACGCCCAGAACAACCGTGGCTCTGCTCGCAATGGCAATTGGGCCGACGACGTCCATCAACTCCGCCTTGCAGTGATAGCAGCGGTCGGTGTCATTGATGCGGTACGCGGCCCGTTCCATCTCGTGCGTCACGACGGGCGTCCAGCGCAGTCCCCACTCCTGCGCAAGGGCGCGACAATCGGCTTCTTCATCTCCTGCCAGCGACGGCGAGACTGCGGTGACCGCGTGGGCATCGTCGCCCAGCACCTGTTGGGCAATCGCGGCAAGGAAGGCGCTGTCGGCGCCTCCGCTGAACGCAATGACCACCCGGCCCAACCGGCGCAGTTCGGCGCGAAGCGCTTCGAGCTTGGTGTCGATCCGATCATCGATGGCAGCGTCACCCACGGAGGCGACGCTAGCGGTCGCGATAGGTGATGTCGTCGGGCTCAATTCGGCTGCGATCTGCAAGTCCATGGGGCAGGATGTTCGCCGTGGCCATCATCGAGGTGGACAATCTGTCCAAGACGTTCAAGGTTCCCGTGCGCGAGCAGGGCCTTCGCGCCTCGGTCCGCAGCCTCGTGCATCGCGAGACCAAGGAGGTCACCGCGGTTGATTCCGTGTCGTTCACCATCGAGCCCGGCGAGGTCGTCGGCTTCCTCGGGCCCAACGGTGCCGGCAAGACGACCACGTTGAAGATGCTCAGCGGGCTGCTCCATCCGACCGGTGGCCGGTGCAATGTCCTGGGCCTCGAGCCCAAGGCACGACCCGCTGAGCTCTTGCGCCAGATCACACTCGTCATGGGCAACAGGAATCAACTGCAGTGGGACTTGCCGGCACTCGATTCGTTCGAGCTCAACCGGGCGATCTACCGCATTCCACGCGCCGAGTTCATCCCGCGGCGCGACGAGTTGATCGAGTTGCTCGATGTCGGCGACCTCGTGACCAAACCGATCCGCAACCTGTCGCTCGGTGAACGGATGAAGATGGAGATCGCCGGCGCTCTCTTGCACCGGCCGCAGGTGCTGTTCCTCGACGAGCCGACAATCGGTCTCGACATCACCATGCAGCGGCGCATCCGAACCTTCATCGCGGACTACAACAATCGCCACGGGGCGTCGGTCATCCTCACCAGCCACTACATGGCCGATGTGCAGGCATTGTGCAAGCGGGTGATCGTCATCCACCACGGCCGCTTGGTGTTCGACGGAGACCTCACGACCTTGGGCGAACGGTTCACGACGCAACGCACGATCACCGCCCGTCTGGCGGACGGCGAAGAGATCACCATTCGCGCGCTGCGAGCCGACACCGCATCGGTCACCTCCAAGCTCTTGGCCGACTATGACGTGGTCGATCTGACCATCGAGGATCCGCCGATCGATGACGTGATCGAGCAGGTCTTCGCCGACGCGGGCGACGCTTCGTGATCCCTCTCTACGCGGCGCACATGCGCCAGTCGGTGTTGACGCAGTTCCAGTACCGCGCCGCGAACTACTTCTACATGATCGGAATGATCGCCGAGCCCGTGGTCTACCTTGTCGTCTGGTCGACGATCGCCCGTGCGCACGGTGGATCGATCGATGGCCTCACACCGGGGGCGTTCGCGGCGTACTACATCGTCTGGACGCTGGTGAGGAACATGAACATCGTGCTGACTCCGTTCGCTTGGGAGGAGCGGATCAAGGACGGCACGCTGTCCGGGCAATTGATGAGACCCATACACCCGATCCACGAAGACCTGGCCAGCTTCGCCGGATGGAAGATCGTTGTGCTGCTTCTCTGGATACCGATCGCCGCAGTGCTGGTGCTGCTGTTCCGGCCGACGTTGAGCCCGACACCATTGCAATGCATCGTGTTCTTCTTCGCGATCTGGGGGGCGTACCTCATCCGAGCCATCATTCAATGGTCACTCGGTCTGATCACGTTCTGGACCACGCGCGTGAGTGCGATCTTCGAGGCATACATCCTCAGCGAGATGTTGCTGTCGGGTCGGGTGTTCCCGTTGGTCCTGATGCCCAAGTGGTTCCAGACCTTGACGTGGTACTTCCCGTTTCGATGGACCTTCAGCTTTCCGATCGTCGCGCTCACAGGACCGATCAAGAACCGCGACCTGTTCATCGGTCTCGGGATGCAGGTGGCCTGGATCCTCGCCGGCATCGGGTTGCTGTCCCTCGTGTGGCCACGAGCGGTGCGACGCTTCAGCTCGGTCGGCGGATGAGCACTTCGACCGACGAGCACCGCGTGCGCCGCGGCGAAAGGACGCGGCTGACGGCCACCTTCATGCGGGTCGGTGTCATGAACGAGATGCAGTACCGGATCAACTTCTTCCTG
>JANMMQ010000567.1:0-2282 GCA_031373465.1 Ilumatobacteraceae bacterium
GTTCGACGCGCGTATGTTCGGGCAGGGCACATCACTCGGGCTAATCTCTGGTGGCTTGAGCTGGAGGAGTTGATGAAGGCACGACGCGCGACGACTACCTCCGACTTCGGCGTCGGTGGGCGTGAGGGCCACGATTCGAAACCCTTCTACGACCGTTTCCGGCCACCGGAACTGTCCGACGACGACCACGTTCCGCAGCCCGCGCCGGTCGCCGAGCCCTTCATCCACGGCGACGCGCGGCACATGGATCTCGTCGCGGATGGATCGGTGGCGTTGGTCGTGACATCACCGCCCTACTTCGCCGGCAAGCAATACGAGCTGGAGCTGGAACGTGAAGGCATTCCGTCCTCGTATCTCGAGTACCTCGAGATGCTCACCAACGTGTTCGCCGAATGCGTTCGAAAGCTCGAACCTGGCGGGCGAATCGCAGTCAACGTCGCCAACCTCGGCCGCAAGCCGTACCGGAGCTTGTCTGCCGATGTGATCCGAATCCTTCAACACGATCTCGGCCTGCTCCTTCGCGGCGAGCTCATCTGGCAGAAGGGCGAAGGCGCCAGCGGGTCATGCGCGTGGGGGTCGTTCCGCAGCGCAGGCAACCCAGTGCTGCGCGATATCAGTGAGCGCGTCATCGTGGCCAGCAAAGGTCGGTTCGACCGCGCACGATCGGTGAAGCAGCGCGCAACCGAAGGACTGCCACACGAGAGCACGATCATGACCGAGGACTTCCTGGCCCTCACGCTTGACGTGTGGTCGATCCCGCCGGAGAGCGCGCGCCGTGTCGGGCATCCGGCGCCGTTCCCGGTCGAGCTTCCCGAGCAACTCATTCGTCTCTACACGTTCGAGGACGATCTGGTGCTCGACCCCTTCATGGGCAGCGGTTCCGCACTCGTTGCAGCCGCTCTCCTCGGCCGCCGATACGTCGGATACGACCTTGATCAGAGCTACGTCGAGATCTCTCGGCAGCGCGTCGAAGAAGCGATGCGCTCCATCGATCCGCAACAGTCCACGGGTCTGCCGGGCGCGGATGACCGTGAGAGCCGCACGACCAAAGAGGGCAAGGCCGCACAGAACCTGGCCGAAGAAGTCCTGGAGCAAGCCGGGTTCTCGATCGTCCAGCGAAATCGACGTATCCGCAAGACCGGAGTCGTCGTCGACATCGTGGCCGCCGACGCCGAAGGAGCGGAGTGGCTCTTCGACGTGTGCGGCGCGTTCACGAGCCATCGCGGCGGATTACTTCGTGCCGACAGCGTGTGGAAAGCGCTCGGTCGCGCGTCAGCACTCAAGACCTTGCGGGCCGATGTGCCGCTGGTGCTCCTCACCAGCCATCTTCCGAAGCGGCCGAGTGAAGGCGACAACGCCTTGCGTGCCGCCGGACCCGATGCGTTCTTCGATGCGATCGAGATCCTCTCGGACGGAGGTTTCGAGCGACTCCAGCGCTACGCCAAGGGCGGTTTCACCGACGACCCGCAATCCGGTTTCTGGACCCCACAAGACCTCGCAACCGAGGCCTGAGCCAGCGGCCTAATCTCGGAGCTCATGTCGTACATTGCCGATCCTGCTCGCTACGAGTCGATGACCTATCGCCGCTGCGGTCGAAGCGGGTTGGTGTTGCCCGTGATCTCGCTCGGGCTGTGGCACAACTTCGGAGATGATGGTCCCACCGAGACGCAGCGCGAGATCTGTCGGCGAGCCTTCGACGTGGGCATCACGCACTTCGACCTGGCCAACAACTACGGGCCGCCGTACGGCGCGGCCGAGACCAACTTCGGGCGCATCCTCGCCACGGACTTCGCCGGTCACCGTGACGAGCTGGTCATCTCGACGAAGGCTGGCTACGACATGTGGCCCGGACCCTACGGCGATCACGGCTCGCGCAAGTACCTTCTCGCGTCACTCGATCAGTCACTGGCTCGGATGGGTCTCGACTACGTCGACATCTTCTACTCGCACCGCGCCGACCCCGACACGCCGTTGGAGGAGACGGTCGGTGCACTGGTATCGGCCGTTCATCAGGGCAAGGCGTTGTACGTCGGAGTCTCGTCGTACAACTCGGACCGCACCCGCCGCGCCGCCGAGCTGCTTGCCGAGCAACACGTGCCATTGCTGATCCACCAACCGTCGTACTCGATGCTCAACCGCTGGACCGAACGCGACCACCTGTTGAACACGCTCGAAGAGATCGGAGCCGGGTGCATCGCGTTCTCGCCGCTCGACCAAGGATTGCTGACCGACCGCTACCTCAACGGGATCCCGGCCGACTCGCGTGCGGCCGCGGGCGGTTC
>JANMMQ010000023.1:0-1538 GCA_031373465.1 Ilumatobacteraceae bacterium
CGACGTTCTCGACCGCATGCTCTCCACCACCCGCGGCAAGGAGATCCAGAAGTGGTCGCCGCCGCAGCCGACGATCGAAGAGCTGAAGGAACAGCATGGTGATCGGTCGATGACCGACGAGGAGTTGCTGCGGCGTTATCTGGTTCCGTTGCCCGACGTCGAAGCCACGCGCGCCGCTGGACCTGCTTCTCGCGAGTTCCACTTCGAAGCAGACGGGGTGCCGACATCTCTGGTGCTCGATCTACTGCAGACCTCCCGCGCCAGTTTCGCCGAAGTGCAGATCGGTTCAACAACAGTCACGCTGCGACGATGAGCCGGACTCGATGTTATGTCCAAAACAGGGGGCCATCAGATGACCACGTATGAGTTCGACACGAGCCTCGACCCGAACTTTCCCGTACTCACCCGGGGAAATGCCGGCGAGATCATGCCCGGCATCGTCTCGCCGCTGTCGGCGACGATGTTCTTCCCGCCGCTCGAGCGGGGATGGCGCCGGTCGTTCACCGAGCTCTGGGACGTCATGGAGTGGCCTTCGTGCCCGACGACGTTCGCCCCCATCGTTGGCGGGCGCTTCTACATCAACATCTCCGCGTTTCGGCGGCTGGCCGATCTGACCCCAGGCACCAGCCCGGAAGACATCGATCGCACGCTGTTCGCCGCCGGCGGCATCAAACTCGATCCGTACGAGATGCCCGACGAGCCGGGGTACGCCGAGCGAGGCCAGCGGATCGCTACCACGACTGCCGACTTCTTGGAGCATCCCCCGCTCGAACGGGTCGCCAGCGAGCACGACCAGGCCCAAGCGCGCCGCCGAGACGGCCGAGCTCATCGTCAGTCGCGAAGTTCGGCCGAGTTGCTGGATCGGATCGTCTCGTTGATCCCGTACAACGAGAGCGACTTCGTCACGCTGTTCATCGGATCATCGGTCAGCCCCGTGGCGCTGGGCTCGCTTCAGGCTGGCCTCGTGGCCGTGTACGGCGATGAAGGGTACGAGCTCGGTCGTCGAGCGGTGATGGGCAGCGGTGGCATCGAGTCTGCCGATGCCGGCCAGGCCGTCGCATCGCTGGCGAGCCTAAAGGGCGACGAGTTCGAGACTGCGTTCGAGCGGGTGCTCGAGCAGTACGGATTCCGCGGCGTCAACGAATGGGAGGTCGCTTCGCCGTCTTGGGAGATCGAGCCCGAGATGCTTCGACGAGCGATCGGTGCGGTGCGCGCCGGCGGCGCGCCCCGCGACCCGGGCAGCATGCGCGAGGCCGTTCTGGAACGCTTCGAACGCGACGGGGCCAGAACCGCCTTTCCTGAACTCGACCTGTGGCTCGAGCGCTGCAAGGCGTGGATGGGAATCCGTGAACGCACCAAGGCCACATGCGTGCTGACCATCAACGAACAGCGGCTCGACGCGCTCGAGATCGGTCGACGCCTGGTCGTCGACGACAAGCTCGAATCCGCGGACCAGATCTACTTCCTGACGCTCGACGAGCTCACGACGGCTGTCGAGCAGGGCCGCGTCGACGTCAACACCGTGCACTCGCGAAGGG
>JANMMQ010000045.1:0-12438 GCA_031373465.1 Ilumatobacteraceae bacterium
GAGATGTTCTACGACGAGCGCTACAGCGAGGTCTACCTGTCGCCCGAGCTACCCGACTTCGTCAAGTGGGCCGAGGCGATGGGCTGCGTCGGGATTCGAGTGGATTCGCCGGAAGAAGTTCAGCCGGCGATCGACAAGGCCAACTCGATCGACGATCGTCCCGTGGTCGTCGACTTCCGGGTCGACGCTCGCGAGAAGGTCTTCCCGATGGTCCCAGCAGGCATGGGCAACGACGACCTCATCCTGCCCGACTCGCAGATGGCCAGGAAGAGCGCACTCAAGTGACCACCGAGATGAACCACCACATCCTGTCCGTACTCGTGCAGAACCGGCCTGGCGTGCTGGCGCGTGTCGCCGGGCTGTTCGCCCGTCGCGACTACAACATCTTCTCCCTGGCGGTCGCTCCCGCCGAGGACGCGGGGTTCAGCCGCATCACGATCGTCGTCGACGTCGATTCGGCGCCTCTCGAGCAGATCACCAAGCAGTTGTTCAAACTGATCGAAGTGGTGAAGATCAGCGAGCTCGACCCGCGGCAGTCCGTCGAGCGCGAACTGCTGCTTGCCACCATTCGGGTCAGTCCTGAGAACCGCGGCCAGATCGTCGAGCTGGCCACCATCTTCGAAGGCAAGATCCTCGCGGTCGGAGTCGATGCCATCACGATCAGCCTCGACGGGCATCCCGACAAGCTGGACGATTTTGAAGAACTGCTGAGTGGATATGGCATCGTGGAGCTGCAGCGCACCGGCAGGGTGGCGCTACCGAAACTCGACCGCGAAGCGCGGCTACGTGCTGCGAACTCCAACACCAAGAAGAGCGACTACGGAAAGGCTGGCTGATGGCCGCGAAGATGTACTACGAGGCGGATGCTGATCCGTCGATCATTCGAGGCCGCAAGGTGGCCATCATCGGCTACGGCTCGCAGGGTCACGCGCACGCGTTGAACCTCAAGGAATCCGGTGTTCCCGTAGTCGTCGGGCTGCGCGAGGGCAGTAAGTCGGCTGCGAAAGCCGAGGCCGCGGGGTTGACGGTGATGGACATCGCTTCTGCCTCGAAGTGGGCCAACGTCATCATGCTGACGATGCCCGACACGGAGCAGAAGGCCACCTACGAAGAGTTCATCAAGCCACACATGCGCAAGGGCAAAGCATTGGCGTTCGCTCACGGTTTCAACATTCGTTTCAAGCGCATTCGCCCGCCGAAGACCGTTGACGTGATCATGATCGCACCGAAGGGGCCCGGTCACCTCGTACGTCGTACCTACACCGAGGGCGGTGGTGTGCCATGCCTCATCGCGGTGCACCAGGACGCAACGGGCGAGGCGCACGCGCTCGCGCTGAGCTATGCCGAAGCCATCGGCGGCGCCCGCGCCGGTGTTATCGAGACCACGTTCAGCGAAGAGACCGAGACCGACCTCTTCGGCGAGCAGGTCGTGCTGTGTGGTGGTCTGACATCGCTGGTCCAGGCCGGGTTCGAGACGCTGGTCGACGCCGGCTATCAGCCGGAGATGGCGTACTTCGAATGCCTTCACGAGGTGAAACTCATCGTTGACCTGATGTACGAAGAAGGCATCGCCGGCATGCGCTACTCCATCAGCGACACCGCCGAGTACGGCGACGTGACGCGCGGACCGCGCGTCGTGAATGCCAGGACCAAGGCGGAGATGAAGAAGATCCTCAAGGAGATCCAGTCCGGCAAGTTCGCCAAGGAGTGGGTCGCCGAGAGCGAGTCCGGTCGCGAGAAGTTCAACGCCCTGCGCGAGGAAGGCCGGGTGCACCAGATCGAAGAGGTCGGCGCTCGCCTGCGTGCGATGATGCCGTTCCTCGGTGCCGGCCGCCAGAAGCTCGCCGACGTCAGCGGCGGCTGAGTTCGGCAGCAAGGTGAGGTAGACGGGACAAAATTGACCCAAAAGATGTCGCTGCGTCCGGTTGAATGGCGACAAGATGGCAGCTCAGGTCTCGGTTGCCAACCGGCTCCCCGAACCCCCTATTCGGCTCAGTTGGCGGTGATCCGTGAATTTGCGCGAGACAATGCGCGATCGATCGCGCTTTCGCTCGCGCAAACCGTCGGCCCAGCGGCCGCTCCATAACAGCGTCGATCTGCTCGATCTGCTCGCCGGTAGACGAGTTCCTGTGACCGCATGAACGTGCAGTCGGCTTCTGCGGTCACAGAAAACGTCCACTCCTCGCTGCCCGGCACCGGCCTGGCGGGATTAGGGTTGTGCGAGACAAACTGTCGTCGAACGCGGTTTCGCTCACTCAGATCTCGGCGCACAAGGGGGAGCATGACACTCAGTTGGGAAGAGGCATGTGCGCGGGTGTGCGCGGCCGGTTCGCCGTTCGAGATCGTCGAAGACGAGCACGGCAACCGGCGGTTCACGCACGCTCCGCCAAACCTGCGCAGCCTGTTCGACATCGCCCGCTCGGGCGGCGACGACATCTTCCTGGTGTACGAGGACGAGCGATGGTCCTTCGATGAGGTCTTCGCCCAGATCGATGCCCTCGCCGACGCACTTGTCCATCGGTACGGCATCGGCAAGGGTGACCGTGTCGCCATCGGCATGCGCAACTATCCCGAATGGGTGATGTCGATGTTGGCGATCATCTCCGTCGGTGCGGTCTCGGTGTCGCTCAACGCGCTCTGGGTCGAAGACGAGCTCGACTACGCCTTGGCCGACAGCGGTGCTTCACTGCTGATCGCCGACGACGAGCGAATCTCACGTTCCATCGGTCCGTGTCGCCGATTGGGAGTGCGCATGCTCGAGGCCCGAGCGAAGGCCCCGTCCGCCGATGATGTCGATCAGTGGAGCGACGTCGTCGTGCCGGGACGACCGATGCCCGTCGTCGACGTCGGGTGGGACGACGACGCGACCATCCTGTACACATCCGGAACGACAGGGCGGCCGAAGGGCGCTGTCTCGACCAACGGCGCGATCGTGTCGTCGGTCATGGCCTTCGGTAGCCGTGCGGCCGTCGACGTCGTTCGTGCCCGGGCTGACGCAGTGCCGGGCAGTGAGCCCGCCGCTGCCACTCCGCTGACCTTCATCCTGATCGTGCCCTTGTTCCACGTCACCGGATGCGTACCGGTTCTTCTCAGTTGCGTTGTGTCGAAGTCGAAGCTGGTGGTGATGTATCGCTGGAACGCGGAGAAAGCCCTGGAGCTGATCGAGCGCGAGCGCGTCACCAACTTCATCGGTGTTCCGACGCAGAGTTGGGACCTGGTGAACTCACCACGATTCGCCGACTTCGACACCTCGAGCCTGCGCGGGGTCGGTGGCGGGGGCGCGCCTGCGCCGCCGGCGTTGGTGGAGCGAGTGGCAGGCACCGTGAAGAGCGGCGGTCCCACGTTGGGTTACGGCATGACAGAGACCAACGCGTATGGCCCGAACAACACCGGTGTCGATTATCTGACGCACCCGACCTCGACCGGCCGCCTGATGCCGATCATGCGGATCGAGGTGCGCGACCCCGACGGTCATGAGGTGCCGACCGGTGAACGAGGCGAGATCTGGTTCGACGGTCCGATGCTGATCCGCGGTTACTGGAACAAGCCGGAGGCAACGGCCGAGACGATCGTCGACGGATGGCTCCGTAGCGGCGACATCGGCCGGGTCGACGCCGACGGCTTTTACTACGTGGAAGACCGTCTGAAGGACATGATCCTGCGCGGCGGCGAGAACGTCTACTGCGCCGAGGTCGAGGCAGCCATCTACGAGCACCCGGCGATTCACGAGGCCGCTGTGTTCGGAATACCCGATGAACGCCTCGGCGAAGAGGTTGCGGTGGCGATCCATCTCGTCGAGGGGGCGACGCTGACACCCGACGAGTTGCGGGCGTTCCTGTCGAAGAAGATCGCCGGCTTCATGATCCCGTCGAGGGTGTTGATCGTCGACGAACCGTTGCCCCGAAACCCCGCCGGCAAGTTCTTGAAGCGTGAGCTACGTCACGCGTTGGCGTCGTAGTCGCTTCACTTGATTGAATTCCGACTTGATTGGTCGGGATTTACATCTGTAGTGTGCCTGGCCATGAGTGATGCATGGGGTTTCGAGACACGCCAGATCCACGTCGGGGGAGACCCTGACCCAGCAACGGGTGCTCGGGCGGTGCCGATCTACCAGACCACGAGCTACGAGTTCCGTGACTCCGCACATGCGGCAAACCTGTTCGCGCTCGCCGAGGTCGGCAACATCTACACGCGCATCATGAACCCCACGCAGGGTGCGCTGGAGGCACGTCTGAATGCCTTGGAAGGAGGTTGCACGACGGCAATCGGCATCCCCGGCACCTTGGTGGTCGCCTCGGGGCAGGCCGCGGAAATGTTGACGATCATGACAATCGCCGAGGCCGGCGACCATGTCGTCGCTTCGCCTTCGCTGTATGGGGGCACGTACAACTTGCTTCACTACACGCTGCCAAAGCACGGCATCGGGGTGACATTCGTCGAGGACCCCGACAACTTGGAGCAGTGGCGAGCCGCGGTGAAGCCCAACACCAAGCTGTTCTTCGGCGAGGTCCTGTCGAACCCGAAGAACGACATCTTCGACATCGAGGGCGTTTCGAAGGTCGCCCACGATGCCGGCGTTCCGCTGATCGTCGACAACACGGTGCCGACGCCCTACCTCATCCGGCCGATCGAGTGGGGCGCTGACATCGTCGTGCACTCCCTGACCAAGTTCATCGGCGGCCACGGCACCTCGATCGGAGGGTCGATCACCGACGGCGGCACCTTCGACTTCGGCAATGGCCGGTTCCCCAACTTCACCGAGCCCGATCCCAGTTACCACGGGCTGCCGTACTGGCCGGCGCTGGGCCATGGAGCTTTCATCTTGAAGGCGAGGGTGCAGGGGCTCCGCGACACCGGTGCCGCAGTCTCTCCGTTCAACTCGTTCCTGTTCCTACAAGGTCTCGAGACGTTGAGTCTGCGCATGGAACGCCACTTCGAAAACGCGGCGAAGGTTGCCGAGTTCCTGCAGGTCCGCGATGAGGTCGAGAGCGTCATCTGGGCGGGCCTGCCGACCAGTCCGTGGTACGAGCGTGCCAAGAAGTACGGCCGCGGCAAGGGCTATGGCTCGATCCTGTCGTTCATCATCAAGGGTGGCAAGGAAGCCGGCACTCGTTTCGTCGAGGCACTCGAACTGCACAGTCATGTTGCCAACATCGGCGACGTGCGTAGCCTGGTGATCCAGCCGGCCACCACGACTCACAGCCAGCTCACCGAAGAAGAGCAGGCGTCTACAGGTGTCTATCCGGGGCTGGTACGACTGAGCGTCGGGCTGGAATCGATCGAGGACATCATCGCCGACCTCGAAGCAGGGTTCCGCGCCGCCAAAGGCTGAATCGCTGCCTTCGAGACCTGCGAAGGGTTCAAGCCACCAGCGATCCGGCGCCGACTGCCGCGCTTTGCAGCCGGCTCTGCTCGTCGCGCAACGCGGCAACGAGACCTGTGATCAATCGCTCCTTCAACTTGTCGGCGCTCTGCGCAGCGCGGTACGACCGCGAGATCTCGATCTGGATCGCCGTGGCACCCTGACGCTGAGCCCACGATGTCATCGTGCCGGGCTTCATCGTCCCGAAGCCACGGCGGCCGCCGTCGGGATCGGTCTTGACCTTTGCGGCTTCGAGGTGCGCGGCAACACGCCGGGCCAGCGCATTGGACGTTGGCGAATTGACTCCGCAGCCGATGATCACATCGGCGCCGTGACCGTCCTTCATGCCATGCAGATCGATGTACACACTCTGCTCGTCGAGGTGCGCGAGCTTTTCGAGCTGCGCCTTCAGCGGGTGGTACTGATCCCAATTCGCATCGCCCATCATCGGCACGCTGCGTGTCACCACGACTCTTGAACACCCGAGGATCTCGCCGAGAGCCATCGCCAGACCCCCGGTGCCCGCGTCGGTGTTCTTCCAGCATCCCTCGCGCTCATGGTCGACAGCGTGAACAGCGGAGACGACGAGCGGGCCCTTCCAATCGACTATCCATCTCGGGCCCTCTTTGGGCCCTCGGTTGGAGTTCGACGCGAATGGCGCGTTCAGCTCGGTCCACCGCCGGACGAGGGAGCTCTGTTTGAACATCATGACGTAGCTATTTCGGCGCCTAGGCGCCGGCGCTTTAGCCCTCGTTGTCGCGCTGATCGCGCAGGAAGCGTTCGAAGTCGGCCGCCAGGTCGTCGCCGGAGGGGATCGCTTCCTCCGATCGCTGGTCGTATTCGCGCTCGAGCATCGCCACGTAAGCACTTGCCTGCTCGTCCTCAGCGACCGCTTCGTCGTGCAGGACGCGGCGGCGCGCGGCCTCGGCAGCGAGGCGCGCGGTGTGGACCGGCATGCCCAACACATGATGAAGATGTTGCAGCAGGGCGATCGACGACTGAGGATGCTGCGCGTTGCCGAGGTAATGGGGGACGCCGACGCGCAGCGACACCGCCGGCAATGCGGCACCGTCGAGCCGCTCCTGCAGGACTCCGACGAGGCCAGTGATTCCCTGATACCTCGGTGGTGAGAGACCGAGAGCGCTGAGCAGACTGGAGTTCGTCGTGCTACCGACGACCAGAGGCGGTCGGGTGTGGGGGATGGTGTCGGCCACGGCCCCGACTGTCACCACCACCTCGCATTTCGAGCGTTTGGCGACTTCGAGCACGCTGTCGGCGAACGTGGCGTAGCGAAGGTGGGGCTCGACGCCCGCGAGCACGACGAGGTCATGCGGCGCGCCGGGGAAGCGGGCGAAGCGGAACTCGTTGAGCGGCCAGTGGATCTGGCGGATCTCGTCCTCGTCGAGCTCGACCAGTGGCCGTTCTTGAGTGAAGTCGAAGAACGGATCAGGGTCGATGGCGGCGACTATCGGCGCGATCCGATCAGCGAACAACTCGTTGATCGCCGTGGTCGCGACTTCGGCGATGTCGAACCAGCCGCGTAGGGCGATCACCATGATCGGACTGTTCAGCGGCGCGACACCCTCGAAGTGCGTGGAGAGGACGTCGCCGACGTTCATCGGCGCAGTGCCTCGACCACGTAGTCGATGCAGCCGGTCAGCAGGGCCACATCATCCGGTTCGACCGCAGGAAACATACCGACGCGCAACTGGTTGCGACCGAGCTTGCGGTAGCTCTCGGTGTCGACGATCCCGTTGGCCCGCAGAGCCGCGCACACATCGTCGGCGCGGACGCTGTCGTCCAGATCGATCGTGCCGACAACCGCAGAACGCTGAGACGCGTCGGCGACGAACGGCGTGGCATAGCTGCTTGCTATCGCCCAGTCGTACAGATGCGACGACGAGGTGCGGCAACGATCGACGCACCACCTGAGGCCGCCGTGGCCGAGCATCCACTTCAGCTGTTCGTTGAGCAGAACGAGCGTGGCCAACGCGGGCGTGTTGTACGTCTGGTTCGACATCGAATTGTCGAGGGCGATGCTGAGATCGAGAGACGCCGGCATCCACCGATCCGACGCCTTGATGGAGCGGATCCGATCGATCGCTGCCGGTGAGCACGCGGCCAACCACAGGCCCCCATCGCTGGCGAAGCACTTCTGCGGTGCGAAGTAGTAGACGTCGACGGAGTCAGGCGACCACGGCAGCCCACCAGCGCCAGACGTGGCATCGACGACGACGAGCGCGTCTCCGTCCGGCCGGCGGAGATCCATCGCCACGCCCGTAGAGGTCTCGTTGTGGGTGAGCGCGACGACGTCGACCCCGACAACGTCCTCCTCGATCGGCGGGTGCGTTCCCGGCTCACCGCTGATGACAAAGGGGTCGCGAATATGCGGCGCGGCTGCTGCGGCTTCGGCGAACTTCGAGGAGAACTCGCCGAACACATAGTGCTGGCTCGTGTGCGAGATCAGGCCGAATGTGGCCACATCCCAGAACACGGTCGAACCACCGTTGCCGAGGACGATCTCCCAACCGTCCGGAAGGCGGAACAGGTCGGTGAGGCCGGATCGGATGGATCCGACGAGGTTCTTGACGGGCGCCTGACGGTGCGAGCTGCCGAGCAGATTGCTGTTGGACCGCGCCAGCGCCAACGCCTGCTCGGGCCGGATCTTGGACGGGCCGCAGCCGAATCGGCCGTCGGAGGGCAGCATCGAACGGGGGATGTCCAGCGTCGTCGGGGCCGTCGTCACCCGAACAGTCTCGCCCAGCCGCCGCGGGCGGCCAACCGGCCGACCGGGAAATGTCGCCGGGGCCCGCAACACGGCGGCAACTAGGCTCGAACTCGCAACTCACCGATCTGAACATTCCAGGGAAGGGCCTCCCAGTGAAACGCACGTCCGCACGTCTCGCCAGCATCGCCGAATCAGCAACGCTGGCCGTCGATGCCAAAGCCAAAGCTCTGAAGGCGAAGGGCGAGAACGTGATTGGGTTCGGAGCCGGTGAGCCCGACTTCCCCACACCCGCGAACGTCGTCGAAGCGGCGGCTCGGGCCTGCTACGACGTGAGGTATCACAAGTACACCCCGGCCGCAGGTCTTCCCGAGCTTCGCGAGGCGATCGCCGGCAAAACGATGCGCGACTCCGGGTTTCAATGCCAAGCCAGCCAGGTGCTCGTCACGAACGGCGGCAAGCATGCGGTGTTCACTGCATTCGCCGCGCTGTGCGATCCGGGCGATGAAGTCATCTGTCCGGCTCCGTACTGGACCACGTATCCCGAAGCGATCGCGCTCGCCGGCGGCGTACCCGTTGTGGTGCAGACCGACGAGACCACCCGTTTCAAGGTGACCGTCGAGCAGCTCGACGCCGCGCTGACCCGGCGTACCAAGGTCTTGCTGTTCGTCAGTCCCGACAACCCCAGTGGTGCCGTGTACACGCCGGCAGAGGTCGAAGCAATCGGGCGGTGGGCCGTCGACAAGGGCGTGTGGGTCCTCACCGACGAGATCTACGAGCATCTCGTGTACGGCGACAACAAGTTCGTCAGCATGCCAACGGTCGTGCCGGAGCTCGCCGACCAATGCGTCATCGTCAACGGCGTTGCCAAGACCTATGCCATGACCGGCTGGCGTGTGGGTTGGATGATCGGCCCGGCTGACGTGATGAAGGCGTCGATCAACTTCCAATCGCACAGCACGTCCAACGTCGATAACGTCGCCCAGGTGGCTGCCCTAGAGGCCGTCAGCGGCGACCTCTCCGCTGTAGCGATGATGCGCGACGCGTTCGCCCGGCGCGCCGTCACGATGCACGGCATGCTCAACGACATCCCCGATGTCAGCGCCATCGTGCCGCAGGGGGCCTTCTACTGCTATCCCAACTTCTCTGGTTTGCTCGGCCGCGCGTTGGGCCCCCACGGCACCGTCAGCCACACCACGCTGGAGCTCGCCGACAACATCCTCGGCGAGGCGAAGGTCGCCTTCGTGCCGGGCGAAGCCTTCGGTACCCCCGGCTACGCGCGATTCAGCTTCGCCATGGCCGACGCCGACATGGAAGAAGGCATCCGCCGCATCCACGAATGGGTCAAAACCTGATCAGTACTCGATGCCTTTTTTGGCGACGATGCCTTGATCGTAGGCGTGCTTGATCTTGCGCATCTCGGTGACGGTGTCGGCGATCTCGATGATCTCGGGTGGGCAGTCGCGGCCCGTGATGATGACGTTGACGTTCTCGGGGCGATCGCGTAGAGCACTGACGACGGCTGTGGTGTCGATCCATCCCCACGTGCAGAGGTAGGTCAGTTCGTCGAGGATCACGAGGCGATGTTTGCCGGCGGCAATGAGGTCGGCTGCGATCTGCCAGGCGCGCTGAGCGACCTCCTTGTCGTGATCGAGGTTGGTCGAGTCCCAGGTGAAGCCTTCACCCAATGAATGCCACTCGACACCGAGTTGCCGGCCGATCTTCTCCTCGCCGACCTTCCATTCGCCGCTCTTCACGAACTGCAGGACGACGACCGGCCAACCCATCGCGACCGAACGCAGCATCACGCCGAATGCGGCGCTGCTCTTGCCTTTGCCGTCGCCGGTATTGACCAGCAACAGCGACCCGACGCGAGCCAAACCCTCCGGCCGCGGATCCTCGGTGGGAGGTGTGTCAGTCATCTGAGGGAGCTTAGACATCCGTCGCGCAAACCTGACCCGGCATGCCGGTCAGGACGGTTCGTACCAGCTGTCGCCGCCGAGAATGCGATCTCCCTGAGCCGGCCCCCACTCGCCACGGAAGTACGGATGCACCGGGCCAGGGTTGTCGAGCGCAGGTTGCACGACGCGCCACATCAGTTCGACTACGTCCTCGCGGGCGAATCGGCGCGGCGAGCCTTCGAGCGCATCGTGGAGCAGTCGTTCATACGCATCGCGACGCTCACCGAGTGCTGCGGCGAAATCGACGGCGATGTCGACGTTCTGGCTGTCGAGATGGGGCCCGGGTGTCTTGGCTTGCAGCGTGAAGGTGACGCCGTCCTTCGAACCGAGCCGGAAACGTACGAGGTTTCGCGAAGGTTTGGGCCCGCCCGCTTCGTCGAACAGCAGGCTCGGCGGCTCGCGGAACTCGACCACCACCTCAGTAGCTGCCCTCTTGAGCGCCTTGCCGCAGCGGACGAACCACGGCACGCCCGCCCATCGCCATGAATCGATCTCGAGGCGGGCTGCGGCAAAGGTTTCCGTGATGGAATCTGCGGCGACACCCGGTTCGTCGCGGTAACCCACATATTGTCCGCGCACTAGTTGTGCCGGGTCGATCGGTTTCATCGCCGCGAACACCTTGGCCTTCTCGTCCTGCAAGTAGCTCGCCTCGGGCCCGACGGGTGGCTCCATCGCCGCCAGCGCCAGGACCTGCAGCAGGTGGTTCTGCATCACGTCACGGATCGCCCCGACGCTGTCGTAGAAGCTGCCGCGGCCCTCGACACCGATCGTCTCACACATGGTGATCTGCACGCTGCGCACGTAGTTGCGGTTCCAGACCGGTTCCAGCAACGTGTTCGAGAACCGGAACACCAACAGGTCCTCGACGCTCTCTTTTCCTAGGTAGTGGTCGATGCGAAAGATCCGCTCTTCGGGGAAGATGGAATGCAGTACCTCGTTCAGTTCGATGGCGCTGGCCAAGTCGCGACCGAATGGCTTTTCGACCACGATCCGACCGCGTTGGTTGAGACCGACTGATGCCAACGACTGCGCCACGGTCGGGAACATGGTCGGGGGGATGGCCATGTAGAAGACGGCGACAGTGCTCTTGTGCTCGTCGAGCGTGCTACGCAGCGAGTCCCACGTCTGGTGATCTGAGTAGTCGCCCTGAATCAGGTCGAGCCGTGCCATCACCGCTTCGACGACCGCCGGATCTGCGTCGGGGATGGCCGTCAGGATCGCCTCGCGCGCGTTGGTGCAGAATGCCTCGTCTGTCCAGTCGCTACGAGCCACCCCGATGACCGGCACCTTCAGGCTGCCATGACGTTCGAGTTGATACAGGGCCGGGAACAGCTTGCGCTTGGCCAGATCGCCGGTGGCGCCGAACAGCACCAGTGCGTCAGCGGGTGGTTGCATGCCGACACTCATTTGTCGTGACCTGTTCCTTCTACGTGACCGCCGAACTGGGCTCGCAGGGCGGACAGAACTTTGTTGGCGGTTTCCGATCGACCGCGGGAATCGAACCGCGAGTTCAGCGCAGAGCTGAGAACGGGAGCGGGAACACCCTCGTCGATCGCAGCGTGCACCGTCCAGCGGCCTTCACCACTGTCGGCGACGTAGCCGGCAAACCCGTCGAGTTTCGGATCGGCAGCGAATGCAGCGGCGGTGAGATCGAGCAGCCAGCTGGACACGACGCTGCCGCGCCTCCACAGCTCGGTGATGGCGGCGAGGTCGAAGTCGTACCGGTAGTACTCCGGGTGGGGAAGCGGAGCCGTCTCGGCGTCCTTGGGGCGGTCATCGGAACCGATGTCGGCCTCGGACAGGATGTTCAGCCCTTCGGCCAGCGCGGCCATCAGGCCGTATTCGATCCCGTTGTGGACCATCTTGACGAAGTGACCGGCACCGTTCGGGCCGCAGTGCAGCCATCCCTTCTCGGCCGGGCGCAGTTCGCCGGTGTACCCGGGCGTGCGCTCGATGTCGCCGGATCCCGGAGCGAGGTCGTCGAAGATCGGTGCCATCTCGGCGACCGCATCCGTCGGCCCGCCGACCATCAGGCAGTATCCACGATCGAGGCCGTACACACCTCCGCTCGTTCCGACGTCGAGGTAGTTGATGCCTGCAGTCTGGAGGGGCCCAGCCCGGTCGATGTCGTCCCGATACCATGAGTTGCCGCCATCGATCAGTGTGTCTCCTGGGGAGAGCAACGGCGCGAATGCAGCGATGGTGTTGCCGACATAAGCCGCGGGAACCATCATCCAGATGTGGCGCGGAGGAATGAGCGAATCGACGACCTGCTGTGGTGTGCCGGCGCCTCGAGCGCCGTCCGCCTCGCTGGCCTCCACGGCCGCCGGGTTGAGGTCGTACGCGACGCAGTCGTGGCCGGCGCGCTGCAACCGATGAACCATGTTGCC
>JANMMQ010000052.1:0-5172 GCA_031373465.1 Ilumatobacteraceae bacterium
ATCAAATCGATGGCATCAGCGGTGACCACCGCGGCCGCGAACTCACCTGCCGACATTTCCGAGTCGGGTTCGCATATGCGCTGGCCCGCGCGTCCTAGCAGTTCCACCCCTGACATGATCCGTCCCATTCGCGTGCCTGCCGGCCCGTCTCGGAGGGGAAATCCACCGAACACACTGGGGCAATCCACGTACCTCAACGAGGTAATCGTCGACGAGGCGACGCGAGATACGGCTCGACGAGATCTTTTGACTCGTCCCCCGCCAGCGTCCTCGAGCGAGGTCTACGCTCCGGCGTCAGGCGGGGCAGTGTCGCTGGTCGTCGTTGTCGTGCCCGTATCGCCATCGGGTGGCGGGGTCGGAGGATCGATCTCACCATCCGGTACCGGCTGATCCGACGGTGTGGTTGTGGTCGTGTCGCTGGGCGGGGTTGCAGAGTCGTGCGGGATCGCGGGCGTTGCCACCGGTGTTCCGCTGTCACCCGTGCCGGGTTCCGGTGGAGTTGGCAATCCTTTGGCACCGTCGGCGGGCGTGCCCGCAGGGGTGCCGGCATCAGCCCCAGGGGGCTGATCGGGCGAGGTCGTCGCCGGAGTTGTCGGTCCGTTTACTGGGTCGTGACCTGGCGTCTGTGCAATTGCAACACTGGGCAACGTGGGCTCACCCGTGCGCGGGTTTCCCGGCATCGGGGCGTCGTCAGGGGTTGACGTGGCCGGGCCGACGCGATCTAGACGCGGGTGAACCACGTGCACGGGATTCGGATGGCGCTGACCAGTGCCCGGAAGGTGTATCACGCCCAATGCCTGCCCACCCCCCGTGACAGCCAGCGCGACCGCGCTGCCAAACACGATCTTGCCGACGAGCGTTCCAGCGAACGCGCCAACCCCCGACAGCGCTCGCCGTCGTCGTTTCGACGCCATCACCGGGCACCCACCGATGTCCGCCAACGAACCCATCTGTTCACGAGACTGCGTGAACGCAGGCGTCGACGGCGATGCTGCGATCGCTGCAGGATCGACGAACTCGCTCAACGCCGCACCCACCGATGGCAGCTCTGTGACCGCGAACTCGGTACGAATCGCACCCAGGAGTGCGGCAAACCCGGCCGAGTCAGCCGTCACCACTCCATACAACAGTTGTTCAGTTGCGTTCTCACTCAAACGGCTCACGCGGTCCTCCGTGATGTGTTCGCTGAATTACCCGGCAGGGATACGGGCGGCTGCGACATCGCCCTCTGCAGCGTCGCTATCGCTCGATGCTGGATCGATTTGATCGCCCCAACCGGCTTCCCCAACGCAAGGGCAACCTGCTCCAACGAAAGGTCCGCAATCACCCTGAGCATCACAACTTCGAGCTGATCCGGCGTCAGCACCGATAACAGCTGACCAATGTCTGCCGATTCAAGCGCCGCCAACGCCTCACCCTCGACGTCGTCCAACGACTGAACCTGCAACGAAGACGAGGCCACATCCGCCGGCGGCGCTCGGCGAGACCCAGCACGCCGGGAGTCGACCGCCTTGTGATGGGCGATCGAGAACAACCACGTCCGAAACGCCCCACCATCCCCGACGAAGCTGTTCAGGTTTCGGAATGCACCCAAGAACACCTCATTGACCACGTCATCGATTTCGTCGACCCCGAGGCTGCGCAAATAACCAGCCACCGGTCCAGCCAACAACCGGTACAAATCGGTAAAGCCGCTGCCATCCCCCGCCGCCGCAAGGCGGACCAACGATCCGATCTCGCGATCTAGCTCCTCGTCGCGGGCCACCACCACTTATCGGCCCCCGACTTGGCAACCTGAAGAAATCGTGAGTGTCCTTCGTGTCTGGAGTTGCAGTTCGCTTGCCCGGCCAGCAACATGCCCGCTGTTCGGCGCCCCGTGCGTTGAGCGCCCACGCTGCCGCGGACGCGCATTATCGGCGCTCAGAGCGCAGCAACCGGCTGCATCCGCAGCAGTGTGGTTACTACTTAGTTGCCAATTTTTCCTCAATATACTCATCCGCCCACCGCGAGAACCGCCTAGAAAGTCTCGATGACCTGGCCTTTCGTGGAGCTGAGGGGAAACTTGAACCCCTGACCCCTCCATACCATGGCCAGTCCCAACGCGAGGAACTGTAGTTCTCCCCGCTGCGTCGTTGGGGTGAAAGATAGGGGAGCTGCCCGATTCTTTGTAGATGGTCCGGCGCGAGTGTGTGGCATGACCAACACACACCTGCCGATACCGCAGTGATTCAACGCGCTTTCAGTGCGGCCACCCCTGACCCTTCCACGACAGGGCCGGCCCCTACGGGAAGACATGCAGTTACCCCATTATTGGCTCGCTCGTCAGGATCTTCTCGGCGATCCTCGCCGCCTCGGCGATGTGCTGACGGCAAGCGGCTGCGGCGGCCTCGGGGTCGTTGCGCTCGATCGCGTTGAAGATCTCGCGCAGTCGAGCGGGACCGGACACGGTGCGATTCGCAGTGCCCAGCGTCATCACCCGCAGCCGTGAGATGCGACTGTTGAGCCTGGCGACGATGTCCCAAGCGACGTCGTGACCGCTGCTGGCGAAGATCACTGCGTAGAACTCAATGGTGGCGTCGAGCATGGTCGGTGGGTCGTGGCGGGCGGCGTTGCGGTCGAGATCGTCGAGAATCGCGGAGAGCTGCGATTTGGTCACCGAGTCGGCCTTCGACGCGCAGTCCGCGACCGCTGCCGACTCGAGCAGCGCGCGAATGTCGTAGATCTGACGGGCATCGTTCCAGTCGAGCAGGGCCACGATCGGTCCTTGCTTGGCCATCTCGATGAGACCCTCGGTCTCGAGGTGTCGAATCACTTCGCGGATGACCGAGCGGGAAACGCCGAGTTGGTCGCAGAGGGTCCGTTCGACCAGCCGGGTTCCCGGCTCGAACGTGCCGGCGACGATCGCCTCGCGAATCCGTTCGAGAGCCATTTCACGAAGGGTGACGGGCGGGCTGTCGATCCTCAGCGACTCGATCGAGGCTTCGCGAGGTGTCATCGGCTCATCCTTGGCCATTCTCACTCCCCTCCATCTCTGATTGCGTTGCTCCGGTATTTGGTATACCATCATACAGTATTCCATAGAGAAGAGGCGAATGTCGATCAAACCGTGCAAGACCTTGCTGCACGTCGAGACCACGTTCATCGAGGGCGGTCGACATGTAGCAGTCCCTTTGCGGCTGATCGCAGCCCTAGCCGTCGTGCGCAACCCGTGGGCCAACTATCTCACCATCCAGTGCGCCATCCCCGATGCGCCCGCGTCGGGAGAGATCGTGATCGCTCTCGGTGCATCCGTCGGCGGCCGGCCGCATCATCGCATCGGTGACCGCTACCAGGACCTGAAAGATCTCGGACATGACGTTTCCAACCCGGCCGCGATCTAGGACGCCGCACGGCGCCGCATACGTCGACGCCGGCGAGGGCGAGCCGGTGGTGCTCGTCCACGGTGTCGGACTTCGGCTCGAAGCCTGGGCACCACAGATCGAGTCGCTCGCCGCGACTCACCGGGTGATCGCGGTTGACCTGCCGGGCCACGGCGCCAGCTCGCCGATCGGCCAGAGGTCCAGGCTTGCCGCGTTCGTCGACTGGTTGGTGGCCGCGCTCGACGATCTCGGTCTCGACTCGGTGAACGTCGCCGGACATTCGATGGGCGCGCTCATCGCTGGAGGCTGCGCCGTCACAGCGCCACAGCGTGTGCGACGCGTCGCGCTGCTCAGTGCGGTCCATCGCAGGGATCACGCGGCGTCGTCCGCGGTGAGGGCACGCGCTGCGGAGATCGCGGTCGGCAAGGTCGACCCGATCGCTCCGCTGTCTCGCTGGTTCGGCGACGAGAGCCTGGGATCGGAGCCCTACCGTCTGGTGAAGGGATGGCTTGCCTCCGTCGACATCGAGGCCTACGCAACCGCGTACGGAGCCTTCGCCGAGGGCGACGGCGTCTACGCGGATCGCTGGCCGGGCGTCACCTGCCCGGCGTTGTTCCTCACCGGCGAGCTCGACCCGAATTCCACGCCGCAGATGACGCTCGACCTCGCAGCCGCCTCACCGCGGGGCGAGGCGTGCATCATCGTCGATCATCGGCACATGGTGAACATGACGGCGCCTGACGAGGTCACGGAAGCATTTCAACACTGGCTCAAGAGAAAGGTTTGACGATATGAAATTTTCCCTGTTCGTTCACATGGAGCGGCTGGACGCCGGTCAGAGTCACGAGAATCTATACGACGAGTACATCGAACTGTGCGAGATGGCCGACCGCGGTGGAATGAGTGCGATCTGGACCGGTGAGCACCACTGCATGGACTTCACCATCGCTCCAAACCCGTTCATCAACCTGGCTGATCTCGCCCGGCGCACGACCAACGTCCGGCTCGGGACGAGCACCGTCATCGCGCCGTTCTGGCACCCCATCAAACTCGCCGGCGAAGCGGCGATGACCGACATCATCACCGGTGGGCGCCTCGACATCGGCATCGCTCGCGGGGCGTACAACTTCGAGTACCAACGCCTGTCGCCCGGCCTCGACGCCGCCACCGCGGGGCAGCGGATGCGCGAGCTCGTCCCGGCCGTCAAGGGCCTGTGGGCTGGCGATTACGCCCACCGCGGCGAGCACTGGTCGTTTCCAGTGTCCACGTCTGCGCCCAAGCCGCTGCAACAACCGCACCCGCCCATCTGGATCGCAGCGCGCGACCCCAACAGTCACGACTTCGCCGTCACCAACGGCTGCAACGTGCAAGTCACTCCACTCGCGCTCGGCGACGAGGAAGTCGACAACTTGATGCAGCGCTTCAACGATGCGTGCGCGAACCACCCGGAGACGCCGCGGCCCAAGATCATGGTCCTGCGCCACACGTACGTCGGCAGCGACGAATCGGACCTCGACCAGGCGGCGCGTGAAATCAGCGTCTACTACAACTATTTCGGAGCGTGGTTCAAAAACGAAAAGCCGGTGACACAGGGCTTGATCGAGCGGCTGACCGACGAAGAGCTCGCTTCCAATCCGGCCTATTCGCCCGAAGTCATCCGAGCGAACACCGTCGTAGGGACCGCCGACGAGGTGATCGCCAGGCTGAAGCATTGCGAGGAGTTGGGCTACGACGAGTACTCGATGTGGATCGACACCGGAATGAGCTTCGAGCGCAAGCGGCAGTCACTGCAACGCTTCATCGACGACGTCAT
>JANMMQ010000071.1:0-8789 GCA_031373465.1 Ilumatobacteraceae bacterium
GATCATCCACGTGAAGATCGGCATCTTCATCAGGGTCATGCCAGGGGCACGCATGTTGAGGATCGTGACGATGAGGTTGAGGGCACCCGTCAACGAAGCGATACCGGTGATCTGCAGACCGAGCGACCAGAAGTCGACACCGTGCGTCGGCGAGAAGAGCGCGTTGGCATTGGGCTGGTACATGAACCAGCCGCCATCGGCTGCCCCGCCGAGAAACCACGAGGTGTTCAAGAAGATGCCGCCGAAGAGGAAGCACCAGAAGCCGAAGGCGTTGAGCCGGGGGAAGGCGACGTCGCGCGCTCCGATCTGCAAGGGCACGAAGTAGTTGGCCCACGCTGCCGCCATCGGCATCACGAACAAGAAGATCATGGTCGTGGCATGCATCGTGAACATCTGGTTGTAAAGGCTGGCGCTGAGCACTTTGTTGTCGGGGGCGGCGAGTTGCGTGCGGATGAGCAATGCCTCGACACCGCCGACGAGGAAGAAGAACATCGCCGAGACGCCGTACATGATGCCGATCTTCTTGTGATCGATGGTGAACAGCCAGGATCGCCAGCCCATGGTGGTAACCGGGCGACGGAACACGCCGTACGACGAAGCGGCAGTGGCGAATTGCGGGAGGTCGCTGCCCGGTAGCGCTGGAACTTTGGAGGGTCGTTCGATGATGGCCATCTGGGATCAGCCTTACTTCCGCTCGAGCAGGTAAGCGACGATTTGATCGATCTGATCGTCGGTGAGATTGAGGTTTGGCATGCCGCGGTACTTCCCGCCGTTCTGGTCTTTCTCCGCTTCGCTCGAATACATCGGCTTCTTCGCCGGCGCATTGCGGATCCACTCGCGCAGTTCGGCTTCGTTGAAACAGTCCGGTGTGACGCCCTTCAGATACAGCGCGCCGAACTCCTCCGGGCTGGCCTCGAGCAACCTCTTGCGGCAGGAATCGGTCAGCAGGTCGAACGTCGCCCCAGCGAACGTGGTGCGAGACATCAGGTGCGTCAGGTTGGGCGCGTTTCCGGCGACGACGTAGAGGTCGGGGAACGCGATGACGGGCTTGGTCGAGTCTGTCCCGTCGGGGTTCTCCTCCATCAAGCCGTTGACCTGGTGACAACGCGAGCACTGCGCTCGGAACACGTCTTCGCCCGGCAGCGCCAGCGGATCGGTCGGCTTCGTGGCAGGTTGCAACTGGGTGGCGACCCACGTCGAGAAGTCGGCTGAGCTCAGCCCGACGGCGTCCATTCGCATGCGGGCGTGGCTGAGGCCGCAGAACTCCGTGCACTGACCGGCGAAGATGCCGGGATGATCGGCCTCCATGCGCAGCGGATGGATTCGACCGGGCACGGCGTCGCGCTTGCCGTTGAGCTTGGGGATCCAGAAGGAGTGGATCACGTCGTTGCTGGTGATGCGCAGCAGGACGTGGACCTTGGTCGGCAGCACCAGTTCACCACTGGTCACGAGTGGCTCGGCGATCTCGACACCACCGCAGTTCTGGACCGGGTACTCGTACTCCCACCACCACTGTTGACCCGTGATGTTGACGACACATTGCGTGTCGCTGGTCTTAGCCAGCGAGAACACCGTACTGACCGTGGGAATCCCGACCGCGATGAGGATCACAGCGGGCAGGATCGTCAGGCCGATCTCGAGCGTGGGATTGCCATGGGTCTGTCGCGGCATCTCTTGTCCGTGATCGCGGAACCGGATGACGACGTAGATGATCGCTGCGAAGACGATGACCCCGACGATCCCTGCGACCAGGAAGACCGGCCACTGCAGGTTCTGAATCTTCCGGGCGTTCTCGCCTTCCGGCTTGAACGTGTCTTGAGGCGCGTTACGGGCGCAGCCGCCGAGCACTGTTGCAGCAGCGACGACGGCCACGGCAATTGCCGATCCCTGCTTCACACGTCGCACGGTACTCACTGGTTGGTCGACTCCGCTCATCGTTACGGCACTCTGATTTCAATGGGCTTCAACCCGGACACACCTGGCACGGCGAATGTGTAGGGCTGCGAACTGGCGATCGATGGCTTGGGCAGCACGAACGACAGGAACTGGCTGCCGCCGGGGTGAACCAGTGTGGTGCAGATCTTTGGCCGCTCCTTGACTTTCGTTCCGTTGATGTCTGTCTCGAACTCGCCCATGTTGACCGTCAATCGCCGCGGCACCGAATCGCGATTCTTGAAGATCACGTTGACGACGTTGCCGCGCGAAACCGTGACCGGGTCTTGGTTTGCGGGAACCGCCAGCTCATGGGCGGTGAGCTTGCCGTTCTCCAATGTGACGGTGATCCCGATCGAAGCCTTCGACGCAACGGCCTGCGATCCCTTGTCGTCGATCTCGGCCTGTTCACCCGGGCCCTCTTCGGCGAGGTCACAGACGGCCCCGTTGTCGGACCCTGTTGTCGGGTGAGCCGGGATCGTGCGCTGGCCATCGACCGCCATCACCGCGCCGGTGCTGACGAGACCGAGCATTGCCAGCGCGCAAACGCCGCTGATGACGCCCGTCTTGAGGCTGGGCCTCGATGCGAAGAGGAAGCCGCCGAACAGGACCAGCGCACCGGCGATGATGAAAACGACCGGACCACCGCTTTTGTCGATCCACAACATGATGCGTGAGAAGGAGTAGATGATCGCGGCGAGCCCTGCTGCGGCAAGAACAGGAAACTCGATGGGGTGAAGCATCCGCTTGCGGAGGTCGGCGTTGTAGGTGGCGTCCGCCGAAGCGCGTTCACTCCAGCCGTGCACCATCCACTCGACTGCAGCGGCCAGCAGCAGCACCACGCCGGCCTTGAACACGATCGGTTTCGAGACCGCCCCGACGGCGATTGCAGCCACCGCAACCGAGCTGAGGACCGGCCACCCGCTGCGTTCGACAGGACGTTGCGCTGCCGGAGACACTGTGGTCGCGTCGTCGGACATCGCCGAAACGTTGCCGTCGCGGATCACGTAGTTGACGCAGAACAGGAACGCGAAAACGAATGCCGCGGTGAGCAGGCCCACGACGCCGAGCCATCCATCGGCGCCGCCCTTGGACAGGCCGAAGATGACGGCAGCGACGACCGACAACACGGTGGCTCCGAGGAAGAGTTTGGATCCTGTGGTGAACATTCGTGCCCCTCGCCTACTTCGTCACGTACACCACGAACCACAGTGCGAAGAACACCGCACCGAGGACGTACCAATACAGAGCATGCGCTGACACGATCTCGCGATCCGACGTTCGACCGCCCATGTAGCGAAACGCCGTGATCACGCTGAAGCCGATGCCGATGATGAGCAGCAACAGGAACGTGCCCGTGATCGCGTAGAACATCGAGTTGTACGCCGTCGGTGTCTTGCCGGCGACCGGCAACTTCATGCGGACGTAGATGAACGCCTGGGCATTGAGGATCGCTGCGCCAATCACCGCGACGAGCGTGAGCCCCAGTGCTGTCTGGCTGCGGGCGTTACGCCGTGCGGCGTAGACGGTCCACTGGGCGAACACGAAGATGAGAACGAACGCCAACAGCATGGTGTTGGCCGGAACCATTGGCACCTTGACGCCCTTGGGCACCCAGCGACCACCTGACACGTCGACGGCGTTGGTTCGAAAACGCAGCCACAGCGCCAGCATCGACCCGATCAACGCCGCGGCGGCCACGCATCCCAGGGCCGTGCCGACAAGGATCTGGCGTCGCGGAGCGGGTGGCGCAGCGGATGGCAGGGCAAGCATCAGCTATCTCTCCGTGGCTTCAGATCGAGCAATGGCTCGGCGGACGCGACCGTGTGCACATCGAGGAAGTTTGCATACGGAGCAGGTGACGATGTCGCCCATTCGAGCGTGTGACCATCCCACGGGTCGTCACCGGCAACAGCGCCTTTGCTGAACGAGCGTGCCGCGAGTGCGACGAATGCGAGGACCGTGACGAGCATGAGCACATGCCCGGCTGCGGCGACACCGTTCCACAGGTTCTGGGGACCGGAGTAGTCGAACTCGCTGGCATTGGCAGGTTGCTTCGCGAAGCCAGCGATCAGGTATGGCAACGACGCCAGCACCGTGGCGATGAAACCCAGACCGGCGAGGGGCAGCACCTGCTTGTCGGGGATCAGCCGGCCCCACAACTTCGGGCCCCAGTAGGTGATGGCTCCGAGGCCGCTGAGCACCGCGCCGTAGACGACGTAGACCCACACGCCCTCCTCGAACACTGTGCCTGCCAGCTGCGCGTCGCCCACCTCGTAGATGGCGTTGGCCAGGATCCCTACAAAGACCATGAGTGCGCCGAGCAGGCCGAACACCAACGGTGCCGTGATGCGCGGTCGCCCGCCGCGCATGGCCAGTGCACCGAGGGAGATGACGATGAGCCCGCCGAGAACCGGCAGCAGGTTGAACAGTGCATACGGCACGACGCCGCTGAGCCAGCGCCCCAGTGACACGTGGCTGATGTCGCGAGACACCGCCGCGGGTTGCTGCAGCATCGCACCGAGCGCAGACGTGATGCCCACCAGGGCGATGCCGGTGAAGACGACGCCGCGCATCGCCAGTTTGCGCCCGGTGGCGACGGCGATCACTTCGGCGGCGAAGCCGAACACGGGAACCGCGTAAACGAACGTGGCCGGCTGGGTGAACCCGAAGCCGATCCAACCGTCGATCGCCTGGTTCCCTCCGAAGCCGACGCGGCTGTAGCGGTAGTCGATGTAGGTGAAGATCAAAGCCCCGATGACCGCGGGAAGCACCAGCAGCAGCCCGAGCGAGCCGATGAGCGCCGACCAGCTGAACAGGGGGACGCGGCGCATGTTCATTCCGGGAGCCCTGGTCGTCAGGACCGAAGTCGCCAGCGAACCGGCGGCTGCTGCGAGACCGAGCAGCACGACGATGTGGCTGACGAGGAACAGGCCGACGAACTTGGAAGCGCCACCTCCAGGACCGCCGTTGGCGGCGATCGAGATCACCACGAGGACCGCACCCATCAACCACGTCCAGAACCCCGCGGCGGCGAGCCGTGGAAAGGTCAACGAGCGGGCGCCGAGCTGGAGGGGAACGACGGCGATCGCGATGCCGAGCAACAGCGGCACCAGGACGACGAACGTGAGACCGATCCTGTACAGCGAGAACAGCTGCGGGATGGCGTTGACGTCGAGCATCGATCCATTGGCGTCGATGCGTTCGATCCCGAGCAGCGCAGCGACCACGATCAGGCCTAGCAGCCCGATGAGCGAGACGGCGATGAACAGTCGACCGATACGTTTGTGATCCGTTGTCGTCAACCAATCGCCCACCGACGACAGCCGGGCGCTGGACGACGCCGTAACGCCTCCCGAGGCGCCTGCAGCGTGCGTATCGATGGTGGTCATAGGCAGCGAGCTCTTTTCGGTTCGGGCGCGCTGGCGCGCGCCCGATTCAGTGCACGATCGGTTACGGACGGTTGGGTTACACCTGCGAGATTACCCATAGGTCGGCGCGCGGGCAGAAATCCTCAGATGCCCGAACGGACCAGAACGTCGATCGTCATCGCGGCGAACAACAAGGTGACATAGGTGATGCTGAAGCCGAACACGCGCATGGACCGCTGCGGGGTCGGGTTTTTGCCGAGGTCGGCCGTGCTCCACAAGAACAGGCCCCCGGCGATCACGGCGGTGGCGACGTAGATCACGCCGAGATGAGCCACCGGGATCAGCACGAGCGTGAACGCGACCATCAGCACCGTGTACCCGACCATCTTGCGCACGGTGACCTCGGCGGTCTTGACGGCCGGCAACATCGGGATGTTGGCTGCTCGGTAGTCGTCGGCATAACGAATCGCCAGCGCCCAGAAGTGCGGCGGAGTCCACAGGAACATCACCACGAACAGCACGACCGGCGACCAGGCGACCTCGTTTCGCACCGCCGCCCACCCGACGAGGACGGGCACCGCGCCGGCGGCACCCCCGATCACGATGTTCTGGGTGCTGGTGCGCTTCAACCACAGGGAGTAGACGAAGACGTAGAACAGGGTCGCCGACAGCGCCAGGACCGCCGACAAGAGGTTTGCGCCGGCCCACAGCACGGCGAATGCGATCGCTTCCAGGACAAGCGCGAAGATCAGCGCGTTACGAGGCTTGATGAGGCCAGTGACCAGGGGCCGACCCTGCGTGCGCGGCATCAGCTTGTCGATGTCGCGGTCGACCACCATGTTGATCGCGTTGGCGCCACCGGCAGCCAGGGTGCCACCCACGAGCGTGATTGCCACAAGCGACCAGGACGGCCAGCCCCGTTGCGCGAGCACCATCGTCGGCACCGTCGTGATGAGCAGCAGCTCGATGATCCTCGGTTTGGTGAGCGCCACGTAGCCGCCGAGAGTGGTCGTCGGTGTGCGCCGCGACCCGTGGGTGAGGCCGTTTCGGCCGAGCCGAGCGGGTGCGAGCCGCGAGGGCACAAGGGGACGGGCGCCGACGGCCATCCCGCCATCGTACGGGCGCCGCAAGACCCCGACCAAGCGGCAGAATGTGAACATGCCCTCCATGCCCGCACCGGTCGAAGTCGGCGAGATCGACATCGACGACGAAACCGTGCCCGACCGGCCATGGATCGTGCTGGTCTGGAACGATCCGATCAACCTGATGAGCTACGTCACGTTCGTGTTCCAGAAGGTCTTCGGTTACAGCCTCGAAAAGGCGACGTCATTGATGCTCGACGTGCACGAGAAAGGCCGCGCCGTGGTGTCGAGTGGCGCCCGGGAGAAAGCGGAGATCGACGTGTTCCGATAGCACGAACACGGCTTGTGGGCCACGATGCAGCAAGACGACTGATGGCTCGCAAACGCGCCTTCATCCCGCCGATCGAACGCGTTCGCGACGGCTTTGCGTTCAACATCGGCGAGGACGAACGCCAGCTGGTCTCGAGGCTGCTCACCGAGCTCAGCCAACTGCTGATGGGCGAATCCGATGACCCGCGGCTGGTCCGGATCTTTCCGCCGGCGTACCACCTCGCCGACGACGCCGATGCCGACGCCGAGTATCAACGGTTGATGCGCGAGGAGCTCGTTGCCTCACGGTTGTCGGGGATCACCACTGTGACGGAAGCCTTGCGCGCACCGGGGCCCGTCGGAGAAGAGACGATGATCGCATTCGTCCAGGCCATCAACGGCCTGCGCCTCGTCCTCGGAACGATGCTCGATGTCTCGGAGGATCACGACCCCGACGACATCGACGTCGACGACCCCCTCGTCGGTGAGCATCACCTCTACAACTTCCTGAGCTGGTTGCTGGATTGGGCTGTCCGGGCGTTGGGGGAGCCGGTCAGCTAGCGGGAAACATGAAACAGGCAACGGTGCCGATGCCCGCATAGACGCCGACGCTCGGGCCGATGCGGTACGGCGCGAGCTCTACGACGTTGGCCGATTCGACCAGCGCATCCGCGAGGGCCTTCGTGAACTGTTCGCCTGTTCGATCGCTCAGACCAACCGCGACGTTGAGCCGTGGGCCCCACCCGAGCGCGGTGGTCGTCATCACCCTGATGGCGTCGATGCGCGTGTTGACGTTGGACACGACGTCCAATCGCCCCGCATGAATCGCCATCACCGGCACACCGGTTGGTGCGGCGACGTTGCCGGTGGCAACGAACTCCGCCTGTCCGACGATGAACACCGCGCCGATGTTCGGCGCGAGTGACTCGGCAACTTGCACCGCTTCATCCAGCTTGGCTCCGTGAGCCACCGCCTCGGCCGCCGCCCAGACACAGCAACTGACGCCGAAGCCCGCTGTGTTCGAGTCGACAAGTCGAACCGGTATCGGTACCGAACGCGTGGCCAAGCGCGCCGCGTTGAGCGTTCCCGATGTGCCCGCCGCGACGTGAATCGACAAGATCTCGTCGCACCCGCGTTGCAACAGCGACTCGTACGCGGCTGCGAACTGCCCTGGGCTCGGCTGGCTCGTGCTGACCGCCGGCCGGGGGTCCGCACACAACATCTCATAGAAGTGATCGGCGTCGAGATCCACACCTTCGAGGTAGTCGTGGTCGCCGACGGTGATGGTCACCGGCACCACTTCCACGTCGTACCGTTCGACGAGGGCCACAGGCAACTGCGAGTTGGAGTCGGTGCAGATGCCGATCACGAGAGGGCACCGGCTACAGCACGGGGAGTGGTAGCACCGGTTGCCCGGCCGAGACGCATGAGGGCACGCTATTGCAATGCTGCGCCGATGTGCCGGACACGAGATGAAAATGCGTTAAGGGTTGGTCAAGAACCGAGGTCCACCAACCACGCGGGGAGACGCGTCGGCCGGCCGTCGGAGGTGACACATCCGTGCACGGTGACCGCTGTGGCCCTGACTTCGTCATCCACTGTCAACAGGTATGCCATCTGGAACGCCGTGCGAGTCGGCGAAGCGAGGCGGAGGTGGACGTCGAGCTCTTCGTCGAACCGCAATGGTTGTCTGTACTGGACGAAGCACTCGAGCACGGCGTAGTCAACGCCCTGTGCACGCATCTCTGTGTACGGGTGGCCCAACTCGCGAAGGTAGGCGACCCGGGTCTCCTCGAAGTACGGCAGGTACCGGCTGTGATGGACGATTCCCATCGCGTCGGTCTCGGCGAACCGGACCCGGATGCGGTGGTTAAACGGATACGCCGTCGCGTCGAGCGACGGCTCCACGGAGAGACGCACGATGGGCACGGTAGTTCCCCTTCGCCACCTAGCGGCCGGAATCGGCTGGCGCGATTTGGAAGACCTGCTGATAGTGTTGCGACGCTCTCAACCGGAAGAAGTTCCCTAGCCCCCATCGTCTAGTGGCCTAGGACACCACCCTTTCAAGGTGGCGGCACGGGTTCGAATCCCGTTG
>JANMMQ010000220.1:0-2192 GCA_031373465.1 Ilumatobacteraceae bacterium
GGCGGCGGCGAAACACTACCCGCAAGCCGATATACTCGATGGGTCTTTGAAGTTCGATGAACCGAAGGCGTGGGCTCCTCGGGGTCCACGCCTTCTTTACTGAAAGGCCCGATGTCGGGCCGTAAAAACCTACGAGAGTGACCAAGAGAGTGACTAGCAAGAAGCAGGAAAGGAGACGATATGAGTGACACGAACACTTTGAAGAAGGTCGAACGACTGATAGTTCCCATCGTCTCCGACCTACAGCTCGACCTCTACGACCTCGAGTTCCGCGGCGGCACATTGCGCGTCACCATCGACCGGCCCGCAGGCGTCGAGGAAGGTCTCGACATGGAGGCCATCGCATTGGCCTCGCGACTGATCGGACGCGAGCTCGACCACGACGACCCGATGGGTGGTCACTACACACTCGAAGTCACAAGCCCAGGTCTCGAGCGCAGCCTGCGCACACCCACACACTTCCAACGCTCGATCGGCAAGACCGTTGCGTTGCGTCTGCGCGACATCGTCGCCCCGGATGGCGAGCGCAGCGAGCGGCGTCTTCAGGGTGTGCTCATAGCAGCAGACGAACACTCGGCAACGATCCAGCTCAACGATGCAGCCCAAACCGAGCGCAACGTGCCCTACGAGAAGATCGACAGAGCAAGAACAGTTTTTGAATGGGGCCCCGCCCCCAAGCCCGGCAAGGCGCCGAGGGAAGCGCCAGCGACGAAGAAGAAGGTGCCAGAAACGAGTCGCGAGCGGCGCGCCGAGAAGCGAAGCGGCATGCAGGCGACCAAGGAACGAGAAGGAGAAGCTCGATGAGTGGGCTCGATATGTCAGAAGCAGTGCGCATGTTGGCGAACGAGAAGAACATCTCGGTCGACACGTTGCTGCACGTGCTCGTCGATGCCCTGGCCACGGCGTACAAGCGTCGTCCGACGGCAGCCGAAGAAGTGATGGTCGAAGTCAATCCCGACACGATGGAGTTCACCTTTACTGCATACGACGTCGACGAGGATGGCAACTGGGTCAACGAGCGCGACGACACCCCGAAGAAGGAAGAGATGGGCCGCATCGCTGCCCAGACCTTCCGTCAGGTGATGAGCCAGCGCATCCGCGAGGCCGAGCGTGACCGCAAGTTCGAGGAGTACGCCAATCGCGAGGGCGACATCGTCACCGGCATCATCCAGCAGACCGACCAGCGGTACACATTGCTCGACCTCGGTCGGGTGGAATCGCTGTTGCCTCAAGCCGAGCAGGTGCCCTTCGAGCGACCGGTTCCGGGTGACCGGGTCAAGGCGTACATCGTCGAGGTCCGCAAGACCGCAAAAGGCCCGCAGATCGTCGTCAGCCGCACCCATCCCGGCCTCATCAAGCGGTTGTTCGAGCTCGAAGTGCCCGAGATCGCCGACGGCATCGTCGAGATCAAGGCGTGTGCTCGCGAGCCAGGCCACCGCACGAAGATCGCTGTGTGGAGCAACGACCACAACGTCGACCCAGTCGGCGCGTGCGTCGGCGCCCGAGGCGGCCGCGTGCGCATGGTCGTCAACGAGTTGCGCGGCGAGAAGATCGACATCGTTCCGTTCAGCGAAGACTTCGCCGACTACGTCGCCAAGGCTCTCTCGCCCGCCAAGGTCAAAGAAGTGATCATCAGCGACGACGGCACGCAGGCCGACGTCATCGTTCCTGATCACCAGCTCAGCCTCGCCATCGGCAAGGAAGGGCAGAACGCCCGGCTCGCAGCGCGCCTCACGGGCGTGCGCATCGACATTCGTGGCGAGACGCAGGTGCCCGAGGGTGACTACGCCGACGCCGATTACGAAGAGGGCGAGTGGGTCGCCAACGCGGAGACCGGCGAGATGGAGTGGCATGCCGCCGACGGAAGCGTCATGACCCAGGACCAATGGAATGCACAAGCGGCGGGCGACCTCGCGGTGGACTCAGCCGAGGCCGAATCGGTCGAGGCCGAGCCGGTCGAAACTGTGCCGGTCGAAGCTGTGCCGGCCGAAACTGTGCCGGCCGAAGCTGTGCCGGCCGAAGCGGAGCCGGCCGAACCTGGGCCCGCGTCAACCGCCGACGTACCAACTACACAAGGAGATGGTGACAACGCGCCAGAATGACCAACGCAGAGCTCCCATCCGGATGTGCATCGGATGCCGGACCCATCTCCCTCAGGCGCAGCTCATCCGCTGCACGCTTGGGTCTGACGG
>JANMMQ010000222.1:0-11581 GCA_031373465.1 Ilumatobacteraceae bacterium
GCATCGCGCACGATCTCGAAGAACCCCGGTTCCACCGCCCCAGACTAATGCGGATCGAACAGAACGCTCAGACGTTGACGACGGTGCCGAGGCCGGGAATCCTTCCGAGCCACGGTGCGTCGATGAGACGTTCGACGGCCTCGATCGGCGAGCAATATGACGCGCGCATCTCGCGCACGAGTGCGCCGACCACGACCGGTGCCGAGAACGATGTGCCGCTCCAGGTTGCCCACGATCTGAAGTGGTCGATGTCGCGCCCACCGCTCGGGACCTCGTTGCCGTTGAAGGAGGCGAAGAACGAGCTGACCACATCCACGCCGGGCGCGCACGCTCGAACCCAATCGCCGTAGTTCGAAAACCACGCAGGTCCGTCGGGGCCGATTGCCCCAACCGACACGACGCCGGGGATCGCGGCAGGGAACGACGGGCGACAGGTGCCGTCATTGCCCGCCGAAGCAACGACGACGATGCCGCGCCGCTGGGCGTGTAGCACCGCTGCGCTGAGCAACGGCGCCTCCTCCCACACGTACCCCCCGAACGAGAGGTTCAAGAACGCCGGCGGGCTCATCCGGTCGGCGATCTCGTTGATCGCGCGGACGATCTTCGACTCGATGCCGTCGCCTTCTGGCCGGAGGACCCTGCGAATCTCTACAGCGCAGCCTGGCGCGATGCGTTCGATGATCCCGGCGATGAATGTGCCGTGCCCGGCCGCTGGGTCGAGCCAGTTGTCGGCGTTCGAATCCGCAAAGTCGGTGTAGTTGTCGCCCGCACCCTTTACATCGAGTGCGAAATGTAGCGAGTCGGGGATATCGGACGTGGCCAGACCGGTGTCGAGTACCACGACGTGCGGCGTGCCCGTCGCAGCTACGGGCGCGCTGGCCGATGCGATCGCCGCTGGGCTCGACGGGTACCACAGCGGCTGATCCGCAGGGCGCGCTGAGCTGCGGGTGGGGCCGTTCGCATGCAATGGATTGGCGTGCAACGGATTCGCGTGCAGAGGATTCGCATGAAGCGGGTTGGCGTGTAGGGGATTGGCGTGCAGCGGGTTCGCGATGAGCATTGGATCGAACCAGGCGGCGGGGTGTGGGCCGCAGCAGCAGCACGTCATGTCATGGGCGAACAGGACATGATCCGGTTGCGCATCGAATCCGTTCGCTCGAAGCTCCGCCACGACTCGAATGCTGTCGAATTTGCCGCCTATCTGCCGGAACCCCGTCGGTGGCTCGGCGACGAAGTTCATCGTCTCCCCTTCGCGGCGAACCGCGGCAAGGAAGGCTTCGTCGTCGGTCACGGCGAATGCGGGCGTATCACGAAGGAAGGCTGTGTTCGGCACATACGCGAATCCGCCCGCGCGATCGAACTTCACTCGCTCGGGCCAAGGCGGATCTCCAAATACTGAGGGTGGATCAGACATGTGTTTCCTTTCGTTCACGTTCGACAGTGGCAAAGAGGTCGTCGGCCAGAACCAAGAACGAGTCGAACTGGTCGGACCGGCCGCGTCGTTGCTCCTTCTCGAACTCGTCGTGGTCGAGGTGTGCTGCAGCTTCGGCCAAGACTGCGTCAGCCGCCTGACGATCTGCCGCGTACATCATGCTGCCGATCAAGGCCAACTGTTCGTCTGCTGCGATCTGCAGCCGGACCGCCGTCGCCCACAGTGCGTCGTCGGCGGCGAGGCGAGCGGCGACCATCAGGGAGTACACGGTCATCAAAGGTTGCCCGTATCGGAGCGCGAGCTGCAGGCACTGACGCTGGTGGTGCGCTGCACCTGGCCGATCTCCGAACGTGAGGAGCGACTCGGCGATGTTGCCGTGCGCGCTCACCTGAAGGGCCTCGAGGCCCAATCGCTGCCACGCCGCCAGTTCGAACTCGAACGCGGCGGCAGCACCGGCGTGATCGCCTCCGGCGAAACGGGCGATGCCCAGGAGATTCCACATCCGACCCTGACCGCGATCCGGCAGAGATCGCCGCAAGATCCTCTCGGCCAGGCGGGCGGCGCGCTCGTGATCGTCGGACCTCAGGGCGAGCTCGCCCTCCGTGCGCTCGACCGCGACCTCGTCCCAAGGCGGTGGGCCGACGTCGTGCTGCAACGTCCGCGCGTCGTCGAGCGCGCTGGCGGCGAGGTCGATCTCGCCGACACGGAGTCGGAGGTCGGCGAGGAGGGTCAACAGGCCGACGCGCGATGGCGTCGGCGAGTCGAGCTGCGCAACGTGTCGGGCTACCTCCTCGATCCCGTGGCGGTACGACTGCAGGAGATCGTGATATTGGCCGATCGACCACGCAAGTTGCTGCGCGATCGACGGGTCATCGTTCGCCAGGAGCGAGATCAACCCGCGCAGGTTGTCCACCTCTTCGCCCATTCGCGCCACCCACCCCCGGTCGAGCGCGCACGTCGGGCCCAGCCGGTCGAGGTACCACGTTGCCAGGCGGCGGGCGGCGGTCGCGATGTCGCCTGCCGGATCGTGGCGCCTGGCAAACGTTCGCACGGTCTCCGGAAAACGAAAGCGCGTGCCGCCGGCAGTGGTGTCGACGTTGAGCAACGACTTGTTGGCAAGCGACCAGACGAGGTCCGGGATCAGGTCTGCGTCGAGCGTGTCGGTGGCCACCGCAGCAGCCGCAGTCTCGTAGCCGAACGTGGCGACGAACACGGCGAGGCGTCGCAACGCCGCACGTTCGGTCTCGCCGAGCAACCGATCGCTCCAGGCAAGCAGGTCGTCGAGGGAGTGGTGACGCTCCGGAAGTGTGGGGTCTCGACTGACGAACGAGCGCGCCGCATCGTCGAGGCCCAGCAGGATCTCGCCTGGCGTCAACACACCTGCTCGGGCTGCTGCCATCTCGATCGCCAGCGGCAAGCCGTCGAGTCGTTGGCAGAGTCTCTCGATGGTTGCGGGGTTGTCGAGCCGCGTCGCGCCGGCCTCGGCGGCTCGTTCTACGAACAGCTGCACCGCAGCTTGAGGTGACCCACGGGTGTCGACCGCGCCGTCCCACGGCAATGGACCGAGCCGCAGCACCGTCTCGGCCCGCAAGCCGAGTGGCTCACGGCTGGTGCAGAAGATGCCAACACCCGAGCTGCCCTCGAGGATGGTCGCCGCCACTCGTGCCGTGGCTTCTCGAACGTGCTCTGCGTTGTCGAGTATGAGCAACGCGTGCCTGCCGGCAAGGTGGCTGACGACATCGGCGAGGGCGTCGGAGTCAGCGCGCGTCCGTACGCCGAGTGCACCGGCGATGGCCCCCGGTACGAGGCCGCCGTCATCCAACACCGCAAGGTCCACGAACCACACGCCGTCGGGCCAGTCGTCGAGTGAACGAAGACCGTGCTCGATGGCCAGCCGTGTCTTGCCAACCCCGCCGGGCCCGACGAGGGTCACGGCCTTGGACGGCCGCGTGATCTGGGCGAGGTGGTCGAGCTCGGCGTCGCGCCCGAGGATCGACGTCAGCGGAGTTGACAGGTTGTGGCGATCCGCCGGCAACACCCGCAGTGCAGGGAACGTGTCGTCGAGGCCTTCACCGTGCACCTGCCAGAGCTCGACCGGGTCGTCGAAGTCGCGGACTCGAAACCTGCCGAGCGACTGCAGGGATAAAGGAGGTGGGAGCTGCACGCCGTTGGCGGCGTCTGCCGACACGACGATCTGGCCGCCGTGACCCGTGTTGACCACACGCGCTGCCTGATGCACGGCGAAGGCGACGTAGTCGCGTTCATGCGGAATCGCGACACCCGAGTGGACACCCATCCGGACGCGCAGCGGCGCTCCGGTTTGCCACGGTTCAGCACCGAGCGCGAGTTGCCCCTCGGCGCAGGCGATGATCGCATCGGCTGGATCACCGAACGCTACGAAGAACGAGTCACCCTCGGTGTCAACCTCGTGGCCGTCGTGTCGACGCCACGCCTCGCGGAGGATCTCACGGTGGCGGTCGAGCGCGGATGCGTACCCGTCGCCGAGGGTGCGAACGAGACGCGTCGAACCTTCGATGTCGGTGAACACGAACGTGACGGTGCCTGATGGCAACCTGGTTCCCCCAGCAACCATCTCCATAGCCTTCCACGCCCCAAGTACGGGCAAATCACTTGTCCCGCTGGTGCGGCTTGGGTCGGGACGACCAGGTTCCGGACGGCGTCGGTGTGTTTTAGAAGAAATCTCTTCTGCTGAGTAGCCGTCAGGTCGCAGGTCGGCCCACCAGTGCGGGTGGTACTAGCACCTATTGCCAATTGCATCAGCGGGGTAGTTGTCGTCAACTGAGGGACTGGGACGCCTTGAAAAGGTGCGAAAGGGTCGTCATGGCGCCGAGCAACCTGATCAAGAAGGCCGTCGCCTCGGTTTTCGTCGCCATCGTCGTGGTACCGGTGGTAGGTGGACTCGACGGAATCGCGAGTGCGGTCCCACCCCCCGCTCCGACGCTGTCGTCCCCTGCCGATGGCGCAAGTGTCACGATCCCCGTCACGATCTCGTGGTCGCAGGTGCCAGGCGCCGGTGGTTACAACTGGGAGGTCAGCCTGTCCTCGGGCTTCACATCCGTCATCGAGAGGAATCCTTCGCTGTTGATTGGCGATGCGACGACTCAAGACATCGTCAGCGGGCTGCCGAACGGCACGTACTTCTGGCGGGCCCAGGCGGTCAGCACCGCCGTCGAGCCAGGGGCCTGGTCGTCGCCGCGCAGCTTCGCTGTCACTGGGGTCGGTCCTGGCGTGCCCGGCACTGCAACTCTCAACCCGCCGCTGAACACAACGCAGTTCCACTCGTGGGAGAACATCACGTTTACGTGGAGCGCCGTACCCGGCGCCGTCGGTTACATCCTTCAGGAGTCGATCGATCCGACCTTCCCCGTCGACACGAGGGTTCGCCAGGTCAACATTCCCGGCCCGACCGAGGTGATCTCGTTCAACCCGAGCATTCAGGGGAGCTTCAAGGCACGCGTCATCGCGGTCAACGCGAGCGGCCTCATGGGAGCGCCGTCGAACACGGTCGACTTCAGCGTCCAAGACAGCAACCCGTTCCCTGCCCCGCCAACCCTGGTCACGCCGAGCAACGGCACTTCACAGCAGCTTCCGGTCGGCCTCTCCTGGACGCATGTACCCAACCACCAGGATCTCGGCTATCAGGTCCAGATCGCCACCAACTCATCCTTCACGACGATCGAGGCGACGTACCAGCTCACGGAAAATCAGAAGATCGTCTCGGCTTTGACGACCGGGACGAAGTTCTGGCGCGTGCGTTCGCAACACGGCTACATCGGCTCGGTCGAGGCGTACACGGCCTTTTCGGCGACCGGCACGTTCACAGTCCTGGCGACCCCGCTTCGGATGGGCGCCGTCACGTTCCCGACGACCAAGTTCAGCGGTGGAGAAGCCCGGGGCACGTTGGAGATCACCGGTGCCGCGCCTGCCGGCGGTGCCACTGTCACGCTGACCACCGATCGTCCGGATCTCCTGCCCGAACTCCCGAGCTCGAGAGTCGTTCCCGCGGGCACTTCATCGATCGATGTGCTCGTGGCCCCCACTGGGTTCCCCAACTCGCTGAGGGGAATGCGTGTCGGGTTTGTCACGATGCCGACGCCGGCGAGGGTCACCGCCACATACAACGGAACCTCGGTATCCACCACGATCACGATCGTGCCTCCGAAGCTGAACGACACTCCATTCCAGCTCTTCCCGCAACAGGCCACTGGTGGCGCCGACATGTTGGGGATCCTCGATCTCGAGGTCGGCTGCTTCGCGGGCTTCTGCGACGGCCTGGCTCCTCCGGGAGGGTTCCAGGTCAGCCTGTCGAGCTCCTCGCCGGCCGCGACCGTGCCCGCGACGATGACCATCCCCGCCGGCGCCGGCGGCGACCAGTTCCCGATCCAGACGAGCCCGGTGTCGACGGTTACGATCGTGACGATCAGTGCCAGCGCCGGCGGCGTGACCACCTACTTGCCGATCAAGCTCACCCCGTCGCCCGCGCCTACCTCGCTGACGCTGGACCCGATCGAAACGGACAACGGCTCGCGGGGGATCATCAGGATTCCTCTGTCCTCGCTGCGCGGACACGATCAGCTGTTGCGGTTGACGAGCAGCAACCCGGCGGTTGCATCGGTGCCACAATTCGCCACCGTGCCGGCGTCGACGGACGTCGGAATCTTCTTCATCACCACGAGCGCCGTGACCAGTCGGACGGTGGTCACGATCTCGGCCACTGGTGGCGGCGTCACCCAGTCCGCTGATCTCATCGTCGTTCCCATCGTGCCGGCGCTGACGGGCTTTTCCGTCAGTCCGACCAGTGTCCCCGGAGGTACGTCGGCCACCGGTACCGTCACCCTCGGCACCGCTGCACCATCGGGTGGAGCGACAGTCAGCCTGAGCAGCAACCTGCCCGGATCGGCCAGCGTTCCGGCAACGGTCACCGTGCCGGCAGGTGCGACCAGTGCATCGTTCACCGTCACCACATTCCCGGTTGACAACACGACAGCGCAGCTCACCGCAACGCTTGGCAGTACGACCCTGTTCGCGGCGCTGAGCATCACACGAGCCCCAGCCGTCACCATTTCGACGCTCTCGCTCAGCCCGTCGACTGTCGTAGGGGGCGCTTCGTCGACCGGCACCGTCACCCTGAGCGGGGCCGCGCCCTCGGGTGGGGCGGTCGTGACACTTTCCGACAACTCGGCCGCCGCCACCGTGCCGCCCAGCGTCACCGTCCCTGCCGGGGCGACGAGCAGAACCTTCACGATCACGACCACGACCGTCTCGAGCACAACTGCTGTCAGCATCTCCGGATCGTTCGGCGGCGCCACGGCCAGCGGCACATTGACCGTGAATCCGCTCGCCGCGCCCACGTTGCAGACGCCGGCCAACGCCGCAACGGGCGTAGCCCAGCCGGTGGCATTCAACTGGACAGATGTCGTCAACGCGGTCGATTACGAGATCCAGGTCGACAACACCTCGACGATCTCGGCGCCGTTTGTCGCCAACCAGATCGTCAACGTGTCGCAGGCTTCCATCGGTGGTCTCCCGGCCCAGCAACTGTGGTGGCGGGCACGGGCTCGTAACGCGTCCGGCGTGTTCGGCCCGTTCTCGTCCACCTTCCGGTTCACGCCGGCTTCGGGTACGACCACGCCGACCTTGTCGACGGTTACCCTCTCGCCGACCAGCGTCGTGGGCGGCGCTACCTCGACGGGAACGGTGACCCTGACCGCACCCGCGCCGACCGGAGGCGCTGTGGTCGCGTTGAGTAGCTCCAACGCGGCAGCCACTGTCCCGGCGAGCGCGACCATCGCGGCGGGCGCGACCAGCACGACATTCGCGGTGACGACCTCGGCGGTCACGACATCCAGCTCCGCGATCGTGACGGCGACATATAGCGGCGTGAGCCAAACGGCAACGCTCACCGTCAACCCGGCATCAACCGGCGCGCTGCCCGCCCCATCGCAAGTCAGCCCCGCAGTCGATGCCCGCTTCAACTCGGGCCAGACGATCGTTTTCGACTGGTCCGACGTCGCCGGCGCCGCGACCTACATCATCCAGATCGACGACCAGGACACCTTCTCCTCACCGACGGTCAACCAAACGGTCTCGGCCTCGACGTACTCGACGAGCACGCTCCCCGTGACTCGCATGTGGTGGAGGGTGCGCGCTGTCGACGCGTCCGGCGCGCCGGGTGCGTGGTCGCCCGGTTGGAGGTTCGAGGTCAGGTAGTCCCGCGGACGGTCAGCCAGGATGCTTGGTCAGGTACTGGGTGAAGAGAGCGGCCATCTTCTGCGCAGTTGCGTTCGCTTTCGCGGAGTCGCCGGACTTGATCTGCTCCTGCAGCGGGTCAAGCTGATCCTCGATGGAGAGGTAGAGATCCTGGTCGGTGTCCTTGAGGGTTCCCTCGAAGCTGGCCCACTCGTTCTCGATCGCGGCAACCTTCGCATCGACGTCGGCCGTGCCAATTGCCGCGATCGCGGCCGCAATGGTTGCCGGCAGCTTCTTCAAACCCGCTGCTACCGTCGCCGCGTCAACCTTGAGGTGTTCCGGGGCGAGCGTTGTCACTGCGCCGGGCGTCGAGGTGGCCGACTTGTCGTCCGAGCATGCTGACGCCAGCCCGACCAGGCCCAGCAACGCGAAGCCGGCAATGAAGTTGGAGAACTGACGGGTCATTGGTGATGAGTCTCGGCGGCGCACGGGCACCCTTTCTTGGTCGTGCCGGATTCGGTAGTCAACCTTACCTGATCCCGCATGTTAGGTCAGCTGAACATAGCCGAGAACCCATGCTCGGCTCAAGTCTCCCCGCCCTCGTTGTCCAAGCCATACTGATTCATGCCCGCGAATCATCTCGTTGCCGACTACCGCAGCGACGGGTTTGCGTTCCGGCCCTCGCTGCTGTCGCCCACCGAGGCCAGGCTTGCCGTGACCGAGACCGAGCGACTGCTGCAAGGTCCGCGTTCCCCTGAACGGTTCGTGCTCGAGAAGGACGGGGAGACCGTTCGAACGGTGGTCAACCCTCACCTCTACAGCGATGTCTTCCATCGACTCATCCGCCATCCGACGCTGCTCGCCGCGGCGCGCGAGCTGCTCGACGACGACGTCTACGTGTTCCAGATGGGCGTGAACAACAAGGCCAGCTTCAACGGCGACGTGTGGTTCTGGCATCAGGACTATCCCGGTTACTTCTACGACGACCACATTCCTGCGCCGAGGATGGTCAACACATTGATCTTTCTCGACGACGTCAACACCATGAACGGTCCGCTGATGATGGTCCCGGGTTCATTCGATCACGTACCGCAACGGCCCGAAGTGTCCGACATGGGCACGTCGTACTCGTTCCGTTACGCCGATGTCGAAACCGTCACCGACCTTGTCGCCGCGGGCGGAATCACCGTGCCGACCGGGCCGGCGGGTTCCGTCGTCTTCATGCACGTCAACACGCTTCACGGATCGACGGCCAACCTCTCGCCATGGCCGCGTCGGATGATCACCCTGACGTACAACGCCATGTCGAACAAGGCGACCAGCCGTAGCACGCGCCCCAGCCACATCGTGTACGACGACCGGGATCTTGAAGCATTGATGCCTCTCCACGCCGACTGCTTGGAAGAGCTCGTGGGAACGTCGTTGCCGCAATGACCGTGTCCGCGATTGTCACCGATCACCGAGGGTATGCCGACGCCCGGCCGATCTGGGTCGAGGTCGACCTCGACGCGATCACTCACAACGTGGCGTTGGTACGCGAGCGCGCCGCACGCCCGATCAAGCTACTGGTGCCCGTCAAGGCCAACGCGTACGGCCACGGAGCAGCGGTCGTCGGCAAGCATCTCGAATCGGTGGGTGTCGATGGCGTGGCGACGGCCAACGTCGACGATGCGATCGCCATACGTCGAGCCGGTGCAACATTTCGCATTCTGTTGTACGGCGCGCAGTTGCCATCCGGCAATGCGTTCGTGCTCGAGCACGACCTGACGCCGACGGTGTACTCGGTCGACGGACTGCTGTCGATCAGTGGTCTTGCGGCGGCAGGCGGCCGCATTGTCAACGTGCACGTCAAGGTCGATGCGGGCATGGGCCGGCTCGGTGTGCGACTCGACGACGCGGCGGCGTTTGCGCGCGAAGTGATGCACGCCCCGAACGTGCGACTGGAGGGCATCTACACACACATCCCGTTCTCCGACGATGGAGGCGAGGCGTGGTCGCGTCGCCGACTAGCGGCCTTCACGGATGTGGTGCGGTCGATCGAGCGCGAGCACGGCACAACGATCGACTTCGTCCAGGCCGCGGCGAGCTCGGTGTTCGCGCAGGGCCTGCCCGATTCGTTGAACACGGTCTCGGCGGGACACGTCACGTATGGGTTGCATCCGATCTCGGGTGCTCGAGCCGAGCATGTCGGCTACCGCAAAGCAATGACGGCGTTGCGCGGGGCGTTGATCCACGTCGGCCGCCGGTTCGCGGGTGATGACCTTCCGGGCGCGGGGCCGAGCGGTCTCACATCGGATGCAACTGCCGGAGTCATCCTGTTCGGAATGGACAACGGCTATCGCGAGGGGCCGCCCCACAGCGGGGCCTACATGTTGTGTCAGGGTCGACGGTGCCCGGTGCTGTCAGTCTCTGCCGAGTACACGGTCATCGACGTCAGCCGTGTTCCCGATGTGTCGGTAGGCGATCTCGTGACCGTGGTCGGAAGGGACGGTGACGAGGAGATTGCCGTCGAGACGGTTGCGCAACAACTCGGTGCACCGAGTGCCGCGTACTGGATGGTCGGTCTCAAGAGCATCCCTTACCGCTACTCGGGCGGCGCCACTCCGTGAGGGTGCGTCAGCGCGCGGCCGCCATCGTGGCCTCGTTGATCGAGGGGTCGCGTTCGGTCTTGATGCGCACGGCGCGCATGCCGTAGATGCCGGCGACGATGGCCGAGAGGCCACCGATTGCGACTCCGCTTCGGGCGCCGAAGTGTTGACAGACCCAACCGAGTATCGGCCCGCCGATCGGCGTGCTGCCAAGAAAGACGATCGCCTGCAGGGCCAGGACGCGGCCGCGCATCGACGGGTCCGCGCGGAGTTGGACGATCGCGGTCGACGTCGTCATGAACGTGATGCTGGTGACGCCGACGAGGATCCCGATCGGGTACGTCAGCGGCACGTTCGGAGTGACGGCCAGCAACAACATCGCAAGGCCGAATCCGTAGCAGGACCAGATGATGTTGCGAACGTTGGCCGACGAACGCCGCGCCGCCGCCAAGGCTCCGACCAGAGACCCGACGGCGATGACGCTGTAGATCAACGTGAAGGTGCGGTCGTTGCCGTGCAGCGTGCGCTTGACCAACAACGGCATGACCGTTTGGAAGTTGAACGCGAACGTCCCGACGATCGCCATCATCACCAGCGGCACGAACAGCTCGGGCATCGTGCGCACGTACCGCAATCCTTCACGCACCTGGCCCTTGCCGCGCTGGGTGACGAGGTGCGGCCGGTTCTCGCTCGTACGCATCATGAAGAGGCCGGCGATCACTGCGAGGTACGACAGGCCGTCAACGGCGAAGGTCCAGCCGTAGCCGACGGTCGTGATGAGCAGACCGGCCAACGCCGGCCCGACGACGCGTGAGCCCGTCATCAGCGCGCTGTTGAGGCTGACCGCATTCTGCACGTTGGCCTCAGGAACCATCTCGCCGACGTAGGCGCGGCGTGCCGGGTTGTCGAACGCTGTGGCAATGCCGCCGAAGACCGCAACGATATAGATCGCTGCGACCGGAGGATGGTGCATGAACGCGATGAAGGCCAGCGTGAACGATTGCACCATCGCGAACGACTGAACGATCAGCAACAGCTTGCGCTTGTCGCTGCGATCAGCGATCAGTCCCGACCACGCGCCGAGGAACAGCACGGGCCCGAACTGGCAGGCGGCCAGCAGCCCGAGTGCGAAGCCGCTGTCGGTCAGCTTGAGCACGAGCAGGGCTTGGGCGATCAGCGTGAGCCAGTTGCCGATCTGGGAGATGAGTTGACCGCCGAAGAACAGACGGAAATTGCGAACGCGAAGCGATTCGAACGTGCTGGTTCGCGCCGGCGTCACTTCGTCCATCAGTGGCTCGGAGGCCATCAGCTCGATTCCTCCGCAACGTCAACCAGCTTGGCGAGCACGTCC
>JANMMQ010000229.1:0-3303 GCA_031373465.1 Ilumatobacteraceae bacterium
CCGTGCATCGGCGGCCACGAGGGCGCCGGCGTGGTGGAAGAGGTCGGCCCCGGTGTCTTCTCGGTGGCGCCCGGGGACCACGTCGTGTTCGGTTTCGTACCTGCCTGTGGCCGTTGTCCCAGCTGTGCATCCGGGCACAGCAACCTGTGTGACCTCGGGGCCATCACCGCCACGGGCATGCAGTTGTCCGACGGCACCAGCCGTCACCATGCCCGCGGGCAGGACATTCGCCTCGGCATCGGTGCCCTCGGCACGTTCGCACACCACACCGTCGTCAACGAGGCCAGCTGCATCAAGATCGACAAGGACATTCCGCTGAATCGTGCGTGCTTGATGGGATGCGGTGTCGTCACGGGTTGGGGCTCGGCGGTCTATGCGGCCGGTGTGCAGCCAGGCGACACGGTGGCCGTCGTCGGGATCGGCGGTATCGGCGCCAACGCGGTGCAGGGAGCGAAGCTGGCGGGTGCCCGCGTCATCGCCGCGATCGATCCGGTCGAGTTCAAGCGCGAGAAGGCGATGGAGTTCGGTGCGACCCACACCCACGCGTCGATCGATGAAGCAATCGGTGCCATGCCCGAAACGACATGGAACCGTGGCTTCGACAAGGTGATCATGACGATGGGCGTCGGCAGCGGCGATGCGTTGGGTCAGGCATTCTGGCTCGGTGGCAAGCGCAGCAAGATCGTCGTGACCAACATTCACCCGACCACGGAAACGACCATCGCGGTGCCGGCCATCTTCCTCACCGTCTTCGAGAAGCAGCTGATCGGTTCACTGTTCGGCTCGGCAAATCCACGAAAGGACATCCCGAAGCTGCTCGAGCTCTACACGCAAGGTCAGCTCGACCTCGACGGCTTGGTCACACGCACCTACCCCCTCGAGGGGATCAACGACGGTTACGCCGACATGTACGCAGGCAAGAACATTCGCGGCGTGCTGGAATTCGTGTGAGGGATGGCTGACGCCGCTGCTCTCGTCGAGCGTGTCCTGCGCCGCGTCGTCGGACGCGAGCGAGAGGTCGAACTGGTCGTAGCCGCCTTGGCTGCCGATCGGCACGTGATGCTCGAAGGTCCGCCCGGCACCGGCAAGAGCACGTTGCTCCGCGCGGTTGCCGACGAGCTCGGGCTTGGTTTCGAGTTTGTCGAGGGCAATGCCGAGCTGACGCCCGCTCGGCTGGTCGGCCACTTCGACCCTGCCAGGGTCTTGGCCGACGGCTACGACCCCGACGTCTTCGTCGACGGGCCCCTGGTCTCGGCCATGCGCGACGGCTCGCTGCTGTACATCGAGGAGATCAACCGGATCCCCGAAGAGACGCTCAACGTGCTGATCACGGTGATGAGTGAGCGTGAGTTGCACGTGCCGCGGCTCGGCAGGGTCGTCGCCGAACCGGGGTTCCGACTGGTTGCTGCGATGAACCCGTTCGACGCGATCGGCACCGCACGGATCAGTAGCGCGATCTACGACCGCGTCTGCCGCGTGTGCCTCGAGTACCAGTCCGCGGTCGACGAAGGCGCGATCGTCGCAAGTCTGGTCTCGCCTGCCCCTGATCCGGTGTGGCTCGCCAACGTGGTCGAGGTCGTGCGACGCACGCGCACGCATCCCGACGTGCGCATCGGCTCGTCCGTTCGTGGCGCGATCGATGTGGCCGCGGTCGCAGCTTCGCTGGCCCCGCTGCGCGCCTCGTCGCCGACGTCTTTTTCCGTCGGTCTCGACAGTGCGATCGTCGCCTTGTCCGGCAGGGTGCGTCTGCGCGAAGGATTGACGCGAACTGCGGACTCGATCGTCACCGAGCTCTGGTACGAGGTGTTCGAAGAGCGCGATGCCGACACATCGGGAAAAGCGACAGCCCCACCCGGGGCAAAGCCCCCAGTCACCTAGCCCGCGAAGGCGCAGAGGCCGACGCCGCGATCGCCGAGTCCCGTCGACGCACCACTTCGCGACGCGAGCTCGCCCGCAACCCGCGCTTCGAGCACGTGTCCCCCGAAGTGGGCGAGCTCGACGAGCTCGCCCTGGAACACGGCCTGGTCGAAGCTCCCGACGAGATGTTGGGACTGCTCGCCGATCTCGTCGGCGCGACGGATCAACGCCTGCGCGACCTGGCCAGACGGGTGGCGGCTCGGCTGTTCCTGGATCTGGCCCGACGCGGCTCGTCGTCGCGGCGCGGCATCGGCAGGATCACCGAGCAGCCGTATCGACCCGACGGTGGTGATCTCGATGTCGACGCCAGTTTCGATTCGATTGCGGAAGCAGCGGCGGCCCGTGCCGCGGTCGATGTCGAGAGGTTGCGGGTGCGCTCGTGGAGCACGCCCGACACTGCGTTGTGCTTGCTCGTCGACCGCAGCGGCTCGATGGGCGGCAAGCCGTTGGCAGCGGCCGCGATCGCTGCGGCGGCCGTGGCGATGCGCAGCCCGCGCAGCTACAGCGTTCTCGTCTTCGGCAAGGAGGTCCTCGCTGTGAAGGGTCAGCACGCCGATACGTCCAGCGATCGTGTGGTCAATGATGTGCTGTCGCTGCGCGGCCATGGCACGACCGACCTGGCAGGTGCCCTACGGGCTGCCGGCGAGCAGTTGAGTCGCAGCACCGCGGCGCGCAAGATCGTGATCCTCCTCAGCGATTGCCGTGCCACGGTCGAGGGCGACGCAGTGGGCGCTGCAGCGTCACTGCCTGAGCTCGTGGTCATCGCGCCGGAGCAGGACTGCGATGAAGCGATCAGCTTCGCCAATCAGTGTGGAGCGAGGATCGCTACGAGTGCGGGTCCGTCCACCGTCGCCGAGGCGTTGGCAACCGTTCTCGAACGCTGATCAGCACTCGACCGCGGGGTCGGGGACGATCGCCGAGCTCGGCGCGTTCGACAGAGGCGCTGTATCGGCCGTCGCCGTCGCCACGGTCGTGGCGGTCGCGGCGGTCGGTGCCGTGCTGGGCGTTGTGCTCGATGGCGGGACCGACGTGATCCCCGGCGGCACGGAAGATTTCACCGACGTCGTGGTGTGCGGAAGCGACGATGTCGTGGAGGTTCCCTCGAACTGCTGCTCGGGTGCGTCGGCCAGGGGAGCGGTGCCGCGGAAGATGTTGAGGATCGCCTGCATGTTCTCCGAGTCCCTGTGCCAGATCAGCACCGCTGCCCCGCCGATGGTCTTCCCCGTCGCCTCGATCTGGTAGGTGCGGATGCCCGAGGCCGTGACCTTGCGCACGACACCCACGAACTCGATCATCTTGTCGATCGTCAATCCCGTGTCGACCACCACATCGTCGCGGTACGACGCGTAGAGGCTGGTGATGATCTTCGGCTTCAGCACGTTCTGC
>JANMMQ010000281.1:0-1854 GCA_031373465.1 Ilumatobacteraceae bacterium
AGCAGGATCTGCCGCAGCCGCGTCACGTCGCCCTTGATTCCGCGAGGGAGGTCGCCTTCGAAGAGGTAGGCGAGGTCCACGCGCCTTTCGACGAAGCGCGCGTTCACCACATCGAGTGCCGATTCCACGCAGTCGCGCAGGTCGAAAGGCATCGCTTCGATATCCATCCGGCCGGCTTCGATCTTCGAGAAGTCGAGGATGTCGTTGATGATGGTAAGCAGCGATTCGCACGAATCGCGGATGGTGCTGGCGAAGTCGCGCTGTTCGGCGTCGAGATTTGTGTCGAGCAGCAGCCCACTCATACCGATCACCGCGTTCATCGGTGTGCGGATCTCGTGGCTCATGGTGGCGAGGAAGGAGCTCTTGGCTTCATTGGCGCCCTCGGCCGCAGCTCGCGCCTCCTCGGCTTCGGAGAACAGGCGGGCGTTGCGCAACGCGACTCCGACGTTGGCAGCAATGGTCGAGAGCAGACGTTGGTCGGCGACGTCGTAGACGCCCTCGCGGGTGGTGCTCTGGACGCTGATCACACCCTCGCTCTGTCCCTCGACGACGATCGGCACACCGAGGTACGACATTGACTCCTTGCCCACCATCGGCGCACCGAGCTCCTTGCTGCGCCGGACCACATCCGAGTTCAAGATGAGCGCCTCGCCGCTCTTCAAGATGCCGCTCGTGAGGCCTTCACCGAACGGCAGCGACTCGATGTGGTCGCCGTACTGATAGGTAAAGTCGATCATGCCGCGCTCGTGATCGAGCAGCGCCACGTACGCGATGTCGGCTTTGAACACGTTGGTGATCTGCTCGCCGACCAGCTGGATCAGTGCGGCCACGTCGAGCTTGTCGGAGAGCTGCTGCGAGACGGCGTTGACCGTGTCGAGCTCGGCTGCCCGCTGCTGCGATTCGGCGAACAGGCTGGCGTTCTCCATCGCCACAGCGGCCTGCAGCGAGAGCCTCACCAAGAACTCCAGGTCGTTGGCGCGAAACGGCTGACCACCGTTGCGCCACACGGCCATCGCCCCCTTCACCGTTGTGCCGGCCATCAGCGGGGCCACCATCAGCCGCTCTTGGTCGTAGCTCTGCGTGCCGGCAATCTGCACTGCGCGCGGGTCCGATCCGGTGTCGTTGATCAGTTCGGCGCAGCCGCTGGTCATCAGGTTGCCGATGATGCCTATGCCGGCTTCCACGGGGTCGTCGCGGATTGCCTCTGCGTCGTTGCCGAGTGCGACGATGGCCCGGTACAGCGAGGTGCCGTCCTCGGGCAAGAAGATCGCGCTCGTGTCTGCGCCGAGCAATTCCTTCGCATGGTGCGCGATGCGGTCCATCACGGTGGACAGGTCGAGCGTCGCCGACACGTCGCGGCCCACGTCGGCGAGCGCAGCGCTCTCCTGGGTGCGACGCTGGATCTCATCGAACAGAGCGGCGTTTTGCAACGCCACGCTCATGGCGGCGGCCAACGTCTCCAGCAACCGCACGTCGGACTCACTGAAGGCATGTTCGCGCTCGTAGTCAGCAATGCTGACAATCCCACGCACCTCGCCGCCCCACACCAATGGCACGTACACGGCGGACTTCTCCACCGACGTTCCGGGAAGGGCGGGAAGAAGATCCAGCGCCTCCTCGTCGAGGAAGTCGTTGATCACCAACGTCTTGCGGGTGCCCAAAAGGTGAGCGGTCATGCCCGAAACAGGAAGAGGATCGACAGCAACTCGCTGGCCGTTCTCGTAGATGTACGGGAACTCGACCAGTCCGGTGTACGGATCGATGATGCGGATGTTCAGGTCGGTTCCGTGGAAGACGTCGCGGATCTTGTCTCCGACCGCGTCGTAGATGCCCTGCATGCTCAACTCGGCGGCC
>JANMMQ010000297.1:0-4237 GCA_031373465.1 Ilumatobacteraceae bacterium
CGACGTGATGCTGTCGTCGCCCATCATCCTCTACGACTTCCCCGCAGTCGCGCCGGAGAGCGCCGGCGATTTCTGCGACTCGACCGAAATCGACGAGATCCTGGCGTTGCGGGTCATGACGCTCACCGATGACGAGAAGGCTCAGGCCCGCGGCACCGATGCCCGCGCCGCTGCCATCATCGCCCGGTGCGACGACATGCCCGACGAGATCTGGACTCGGTTGCACGGCGCGGTTCGCTCGCTCCGACCGATCGACACGCCATACCAGGCGCTTCCAGAAGTCTCGTTCCCGGAGTTCTCCAGCGTCGAAGACGCGGAGCCCGAACTGACCGACGGAACCACGCCGTGGTGGGATCCGGGTCAGGACTCGTCCTTTGATCCCTTCAGCGACACGATGCTCATCGGCGGCGTCAGGGTGGGCAGCGGAACACGCGTGCGGCTGAAGCCGTCACGACGAGCCGATGCGCACGACATCTTCTACGCAGATCGCCTGGCAACCGTGAAGGGTGTGTTCAACGATGTCGACGGCGCACAACACGTGGCCGTTGCGCTCGACGACGATCCGGCCGCCGACATGCTCGAGTGGCAGGGTCGCTTCCTGTACTTCCACCCCGACGAAATCGAAGTCTTGCGGTGAACGTGCTCGTGGCCGGCATCGGCAACATCTTCCTCGGCGACGACGCCTTCGGAGTCGAGGTTGTCAAACACATCGACATCACATCGCTTCCCGCCGCCGTCCGAGACGGCGTCAAGATCGTCGACTTCGGGATCCGCGGCGTGCATCTGGCGTACGAGCTGCTCGACGAGTACGACGCGTTGGTGCTCATCGATGCAATGCCGCTCGGCGAAGCACCGGGAACGGTTGTCACCTTCGAGCCCGATGTCGAGTCGATCGATCCCACCAGCGTCGACGCGCACTCGATGAGCCCAGCCGTTGTGCTCGGTCTGCTTGCCGGCATGGGCGGCCACGTGCCGCGGGTGGTGATCATCGGCTGTCAGCCGCTGACGCTGGAGGAGGGCATCGGACTGTCGGAGCCGGTCGAGGCTGCGCTCGCCCCGGCGGCAGCTACGGTTTGCGAAATCCTCAGTGACATCCACTCCAACCCACAAAAGGAGCTCCAACCATGATCCACAAGCTGGTCTACACGGTGCTGTTAGGGGTCGTCGGCACGCTGGTCGTCAAGTCGCTGCCTGACCTCGCCCGATATCTCAAGATTCGCGAGATGTAGATATCCGTGACCCGTTACCGGATCGTGCCGGACCGGTCTCATGTGTGGATCGCGGCGCGCTCGAACGTGCATCCGATTCACACCGAGGCACACGGCCTCGAGGGCTGGCTCGACTTGGACGTGACCGACGGGACGCTCAACGTCGATCAACTGCTGCTCGGTCACCTCGAGTTCCCGGTCCAGAACCTCAAGTCCGGCAACGGTTTCGAAGACCGCGAGCTGCATCGTCGAATTGATGCACGCAAGCATCCGACCATCGCCGGAGATCTGAAGGCGATGAAACAAACCAATGAACCGAGCAGGTACATCGTCGGCGGGGATCTGACCTTCCGAGGTGTCACCCGACCCTACGAAGACGACATGACCGTTGAAGTGCTCAACGATCGAACGATCACCCTGACGGGAGAATCGACATTCGACATCCGCGACTTCGGCATGGAGCCACCGCGCATCTTGCTGCTGAAGGTCCAACCCAATGTCGACGTCCGCGTCGAGATCGTCGCCGAGAAGGAGAGCTGACATGTGCCTAGGAATCCCGGGCCAGATCGTCGAGATGCATCCCCAGTTCGAGCACCTTGCTCGAGTCGACGTCAGCGGTGTCGGCCGGATGATCAACATCGGTCTGCTCGAAGACGAGCATCTCGCTCCTGGCGATTGGGTGCTGATCCATGTCGGCTTCGCGATGTCGAAGATCGACGAGGACGAAGCGGCGCTCGCACTCGCGTCTTTGCAGATGATGGGTGAGATGTTCACCGACGAGGTCGATGCGCTGATGACATCGCCGTCGGCGGAATGAGCGCGACGTGAAGTTCGTCGACGAGTACCGCGATCCGGTGGCGGCGCGTCGCTTGGTCTCGCGCATCGGCGACCTCGCCGGCATGGATCACTTCAAGTTCATGGAGGTGTGCGGCGGCCACACCCACACGATCTACCGTCACGGCATCGAGCACGTGCTTCCCGAAGAGGTCGAGCTCGTGCATGGCCCGGGTTGTCCTGTGTGCGTGATCCCGATGGGACGTGTCGACGACGCCATCGCCATCGCCGAGACGCCCGGCGTGATCTTCACATCGTTCGGCGACATGATGCGCGTCCCGGGCAGCCACGGAAACCTGTTGGGCGCCAAAGCCCGCGGTGCCGATGTGCGCTTCGTGTACTCGCCACTCGACGCCCTGCAGATCGCCGTCGAGAATCCCGAACGCGCCGTCGTGTTCTTCGCAGTCGGCTTCGAGACAACAGCGCCCTCGACTGCTATCACGCTTTTGAAAGCGCGAGCGGACGGCGTACCCAACTTCCACGTCTTCTCCAACCACGTCACGATCGTGCCGCCGATCAAAGCCATCCTCGAATCGCCGGATCTGCGGCTCGACGGTTTCCTCGGCCCAGGCCATGTCTCGACGGTCGTCGGCAATCGTCCTTACCGCTTCGTGCCAGAGAAGTACGGTAAGCCCCTGGTCACGGCTGGTTTCGAGCCTCTCGACATCCTCCAGGCGATCGTGATGTTGCTGACCCAGATCCGCCAGGGTCGTTGCGAGGTCGAGAACCAGTACGCGCGGGTCGTACGCGATGAAGGCAACCCGCGGGCACTACAGATCCTGGCCGAGGTGTTCGAGCTCCGGCCACACTTCGAGTGGCGCGGACTGGGCTTCATCTCGCAGAGCGCACTGCGGCTTCGTCCCGAGTTCGCCCAGTGGGACGCCGAACTGAAATACGAAGTTCCAGGCGTGCGTGTTGCGGACCCAAAGGCCTGTCAGTGCGGCGAGGTGCTCAAAGGTGTCATCAAACCCTGGGAGTGCAAGGTCTTCGGAACGGCCTGCACACCGGAGACACCGATCGGTACGTGCATGGTGTCCTCGGAAGGTGCGTGCGCCGCGTACTACAACTTCGGCCGGCTGCATCGTGAGGCCGCAGTGACGTTGGGACGGTCGCGCGCCGCCGTTTGAAGCGACGGTCATACGGGAACTACCTGACCATGTCGACCAGTCGCCACGAGGTGCATTCCATCCACAACCCGATGGGTCAGCTCACCGCTGAGCATCCGGGTGCAGTGAAGATCGGTCGAGCCGGTTGGTTGGCAAAAGGTGTCGTCTACTGCATCGCCGGCATTCTCGCCCTGTCGATCGCTGCCAAGGCGGGCGGCTGGGCCGAAAGCACCTCGGCGACCGGCAATCAAGAGGCCAGCCCCCTCGGTGCGATCAAGACCGTTGCCGGATCGGGCGGAGGCACCCTCCTGCTCTGGGTACTGGCCATCGGCATGCTGCTCTACGCGGCGTGGCGTGTCGTCTCTGCTCTGCTGCCCGGCGGCACGGACGCCAAGGCCATGGCTCACCGCATCGGTTACATTGCCAGCGCCATCATGTACACAACCTTCGCCTTCAGCGCGATCATGTTGGCGCGCAACTCGTCGAAGACGCCCGACGGCAACCAGAAGGTCACCGACATCTCTTCGACGCTGATGGCCCATAGCTTCGGGCGGGTGCTTGTCGGGGTCCTCGGCGTCGTCGTCATCGCTGTTGGCTTGTACCGCATGTCGAAGGGGTTCAAGATGGACGTCGAGGACGAGCTCGACATGTCGGGTGCGTCCCCCGGTTGGAGAACGTGGATCGAGCGTCTCGGCGCGATCGGCGAGGTCGGGCGCGGCATCGGATTCAGCCTGGTCGGCTTCTTCCTCCTGCGCGCGGCCCTCCGATATGACCCCAACGAGGCGACCGGCCTCGACGGCGCTCTTCGCCGGCTGGTGCTCGAGTCGTGGGGGCTGATCATCGTCATCATCGTCGGCATCGGGTTTGCGGCGTACGGCGTGTTCTGCCTGGCCACCTTCCACCGAAGGCGGCTGCAGGCGCCATGACCGCCACCCGTTTGGCGGACGAAGGGCGCGGGTACACCGACCCCATGCCGAAACAGCGCCTGCGCGATACGTGGATCATCCGGAAACCCGAGGCGTTCATGCTCGCGGTCCTGTATGTCGCGATGACTGCGGTATGGGTTGCTGTCGGGTGGCTGTTGACCCA
>JANMMQ010000312.1:0-1624 GCA_031373465.1 Ilumatobacteraceae bacterium
GCGCCGGCGAGGTCGAGCTGGCCATTGTCACGATGCGGTTCGACGCGGCCGATGCCGATTCGTTGATGGCCGTTCTGTCGAAGTACGTCGTGTTGACGAGGATGCAACCCGGCTGCCGCAACGTCGATCTGTGTGCCTCCGTCACCCAGCCCGGGCGCTACCTGGTCGTGCAGAAATGGGATTCGGCGGAGGCCCAGCGAGCCCATTTCGACAGCGCGGTGATGGTCGAAATGGCCACAGCGTGCAGCGGGTTGTTGACCAACGCACCCGACATCGACCTGTGGGACGGGGCCAGCGCCCACGACCTGATCTGACCCCGCGATCTCGCAGTTCACACGCCGAACCTGCCTGCTCGGCTGTAGCGTTCGATTTGTTTACCCCCGTTCGCCCAAGGAGGCGTTCCATGCCAAACCCACTACTCAACGAGCGCAACTGGAACAAAGCTGCGCATGACCCGGGCTGGGCTGCACCCGACCCCACGACCCGTTCCACCCCCATCACCGACGGCCCGATCAGCGGATGGCAGTCGAAGGTCATGACGGTCGGTGGCACGGTCAGCGCCACGGGCGTGCTGCTGGTTGTGCTGCTCGCTGCTGCCGTCGTCGGCTGGCAGTCCGGTCCCGACAACCAGGGCCAGGTGCGTGGCTTCCCAGGACTCGCACTGGTCGGCATCCTTGTCGGCTTCGCATGTGTGATCGCCATCTACTTCCGGCCGATGTGGGCCAGGGTGCTGGCGCCCGTCTACGCCGTCGGCGAAGGGTTCTTCCTCGGCGTCATCTCCAAGGCCTACGAGAGCTACCAGCACGGCATCGTCGTGCAGGCAGTCGGCGCTACCGTCGGCGTGTTCGCGGTGATGCTGGTGCTCTATCGAACACGGATCATCAAGGTCACCGAGCGATTCCGGACAGTCGTCATCGCGGCGACGATGGGTCTGATGGTGTTCTACCTCTTTGCGTTCATCCTCAACATGTTCGGCGGCGGCGTCTCCTTCCTCCACTCGACCAGCCTGCTCAGCATCGGGTTCAGCATCTTCGCCGCCGGCCTGGCGGCCCTGAACCTGGCCATCGACTTCGACTTCATCGAGCGCGGTGCGAAGCAGGGTCTGCCGAAAGGGATGGAATGGTTCGGCGCCTTGGCGTTGGTCGTCACCTTGGTGTGGCTGTACCTCGAGTTGCTGCGACTCCTGAGCAACCTCCAGCGGCGCTAAACAGCTACAACGTTTTCAGGAATGCCAGCAGCGCTTCGTTGAACGCGGCTGGCGCTTCCTGCTGCGTCCAATGACCGACACCTTCGAGAACCGTGGAGCCGCGGAAGTCGGGCAGCAGGTTCTTCATCCGCTCGATGCCCGACGGATCCATCACGTTGACGACGTCGTCGGTGCCGCCGATGAAGTACACCGGCATCGCCACGCGTTCGGGACCGAGGGCTTTGACGACATCGAAGTTGGCATCGAGGTTGCGGTAGTAGCTGATCGGCCCGAAGAACCCGCTGTGGGCGAACTCGTCGGCATACGTCCGCAGGTCCTGCTCGGTGAGCCAAGGCCCTTCGGGCCCGACGAGTGGAAGGGTTGGTGGCGCCTGCATCATCGTCAGGAAACCCGTGCCCTCCATCGGTGGCATCTTCG
>JANMMQ010000324.1:0-2821 GCA_031373465.1 Ilumatobacteraceae bacterium
GCCGAGGCTCTTCAGCCCACGCAACGTCTCATGCACAGCGCGACCCTCCCCCGTGATCAAGCCCTCGGTGATCTCCAATGTCAGATTGCCTGGGTCGAGGCGGTGCCGGCGGAGAACTTGTGCGATCAGTTCGACGAGCTCGGGCTCGAGCTGGCGGCCTGACAGGTTCACCGCGACTCCCAACGGCAGCGGACCGGTGTGTGCGTCCTGCCAGCGTCTCAGCTCCCGACAGGCCTCGTGCAGCACCCATGCGCCGATGGGCACGATGAGCCCGGTCTCCTCGGCCATCGCGAGGAAGGCGTCCGGTGACAGCAGTCCACGAGTCGGATGTTGCCAACGCAGCAGTGCCTCTGCGCCAGCGAATTGATTGCCCGCCAGCCGAAGCACCGGTTGAAAAGCCAATCGGAACTCCTGACGGTCCAGAGCCTCGCGAAGCTGGTTGGCCAGGTCCAACCGACCCACCGACATGACGTGCATGGCAGGCGCATATCGCTCGTAGCGCGACTTGCCGTGAGCCTTCGCCGAATACATGGCGAGGTCGGCGTTGCGGAGGATGTCCTCGACGGTCTCGGTCCCGTGGGCGTGCGCAATCCCAATGCTCGCCGAGAGAGGCACGATGATCGTCGGGCATGAGGGCAACGGGATCGGCTTGGCGAGCACCGCGAGGACACGTTGGGCCACCTTGACAGCCGTGGCTTCGTCGGAATCGGACCGGCCACCGGACGGCTCGAGCACCAATGCGAACTCGTCACCCCCGAAGCGGGCAACGATGTCGCCGTCACGGGCCACAGAGCGAAGGCGCTGCCCGATGATCCCGAGCACGGCGTCGCCGGCCGAGTGACCGTAACTGTCGTTGACAGCTTTGAAGCCGTCCAGATCGAGCGTGAGCACCGTGATGTGACTGGCGATACCGACGGCTGGCTCCAGTCGCTTGCGCAGGTGGTCGAGGAGCATCGCCCGATTGGGTAGCCCCGTCAGTCCATCATGGAACGCCTGGTGTGTGAGTTGCTGCGCCGTGTTGTGCAGCCTCTCCGCCAGATCCTTTGCCTCGACCAACGACGACGATTGGTTCTGCAGGAGGAGCACATAGTCGACGACGGCGTCTGAGGTGGCGAAGTCGGTCAAGGTGAGCCCCAACTCGGCGAACGCCGACGTCTGCGTGACCCAAGGTGAACCGACGAAGAACAAACAATCCGCCGTCGGGTCGTGCAGCATCTGACCTCGTAGCAGCAGGCCGGGTTTGGTCAGCGATCGGAGCAGGAACAGGGATCGAGGCCGACCCGCGATCGCCTCGAAACTTGTGGCGATCTTGGGAGTGGCCACCTCGAACAACTCCGTGAACGGGGTGCCCGCCATGGGCGTTCGGTGCAGCCGTTGAATTGACTCCCCCGCTTGGGTGATGCACAGGGTCCGGTCCAGCACGAGGTGGAATGGAAAGGCCACATCAACCAGCGGGGCACTGAGGGCGACCCGCTGCTCATGCATCGGCGGCAACCGCGGCGTGGCGACTCCCGGCGGGCTTCGTCGCGATTGCGACGTAGCTGATGATGAACTCGTCGTGATCTGCCCCCTGGGCACGATCGACGCTGTGCTCGAGCGAGACGGTCATCCCGTACATCTCGCCAAGGCCTTCCAGAAGACCGGGGATCATGGGCGCCAGTCCGTCGCGCTCCGACCGGTACTCGAGACGGATCTGATGATCGCCGATCTGCTCGCACACGAATGATGGTGGTCTCATGTCAGGCATGCTGAGGCTCAACCTGTCGTGCATCGTGTCGAGGTTGGCGAAAAACTCGGGCAGGTCGTGCCCCATGGTGTCGAAGATCGCTCCGTACCCGCGACGGCCGGTGTACAAGATCCAATGTTTGCCGAAGGCGTGGAGGACCTCCGCCGGTGAGATGTGCATCGCGATGCTGGCTGCTTCGACGAGCCGGTAGGTGAGGTCGTCGGGATACGTGTCCATCGCCACGAACGCCTCGACACCGACGCCGGCACTCGATTTGATCTCGCTCCACAGCTCCTCGCCCCCCATTTTGACGGCCAGGTCGTGGAGGCCCTGGTTGATCAGGCCGTACATGGGTCGCCTCCGCCAACGCCTGCGCACCATTCAATGGAGTCGGTAGCGCGCGTCTGGGAGAAAGGCATGACCCACTTCTACCCGTTGCCCGGGTCTGCGACCGGGTCATTAGACCCGAATATGGGCTGCATCTGGAAGTACTCCGGGATGGCGGTTCATTCGAGGGCGTGAAGAGCCCCGCTGCCGAGAACGGCAACGGGGCTCTACCTTGTTACAGGGTGCGGTAATTGTGCCCAGCCGTACCCTCGTTCAAACTATTTTCGAGATTTCCCTAAAGTTCTCTCCAGATCTGCCGATGACGCGTCGGGTGACGCAGGATGCGGACGCGTCGTCTCCGTTTGCTGAGACAGCCGGTGCCGAGACATCGCAGTAGGACTACGGAAAGTCAACCAGCCTGTCGTGCAGACCCCAAAACGATCACTTCTCATTTCCATCGGCGTCGTCCTGGCCTCGCTGGCCGGCGTCGGCATCGCCGAAGCGATTGCTGCGGGTCCGAAGCCCGCGGCGACGTTGTCCGTTGCTGCGACCAGTACCACTACAACGGTGCCTTCGGCGGTCATCATTGAGACCACCCTGCCTGCGACATCAGTTGTTCAAGCGCTACCGCCGATGGTTGTTCCAGTTATGACCGCCGAGATCGTGGACGGTGACACGATCAACATGTCCGATGGCAGCACCGTTCGTCTGATCGGCATCGACACTCCCGAGCGAGGGCAGTGTGGATTCGAGGAATCGTCGGCGGCG
>JANMMQ010000362.1:0-8971 GCA_031373465.1 Ilumatobacteraceae bacterium
GACCATCCATGCCACCGAGGTCGACGAAGGCGCCGAAGCTGACCACGCTGGAAACGACACCCTCGCGGATCTCGCCAGGCTTCAGGTTGGTCAGGAAGCTGTCGCGCGATTCCTTCTGTGTCTCTTCCAGGAATGCACGGCGGCTGAGGACGACGTTGTTGCGGTTCTTGTCGAGCTCGATGATCTTGGCCTGCACGGTCTTGCCGATGTACGGCGCAAGGTCGCGGACACGGCGCAGCTCGACCAGCGATGCGGGCAAGAAGCCGCGCAGACCGATGTCGACGATGAGACCGCCCTTGACGACCTCGATCACCGGACCCTCGACTATGCCGTCGGCTTCCTTGATCTTTTCGATCGTGCCCCACGCCCGCTCGTACTGCGCACGCTTCTTCGACAGCAGCAGACGGCCTTCTTTGTCTTCCTTCTGGAGGACGAGGGCTTCGATCTTCTCGCCGAGCTTGACGATCTCGTGCGGGTTGACGTCGTTACGGATGCTCAACTCGCGGGCGAGGATGACGCCTTCGCTCTTGTAGCCAATGTCGAGCAGCACCTCGTCCTTGTCGATCTTCACGACCGAGCCGAACACCAGCTGACCGTCCTCGACTTCGACCATCGTGCCTTCGATGGCATCTGCGAAGGACATGCCCAGGTCGTCTTCGGTGACCTGGCGGGGCTGGTAATTCCCTTCTTCGTCGAAGGTGCCCATGGCACCGCTGGCTACGGAGAAGGTCGTGGTATCGGACAAAGGACAATCGCTTTCGTAGAGACACTGCAAGAATGGCCCGGCGAATTCCGGACCGGTAGAGGTTACCAGCGCCGATTGCAGCCTCCATTAGTCACGCCGGGCGATCACCAAGAATTCCGGAGCCTCGGTGGTTGGTGGTGTGCGCTTATATGCCCCAGGTTCGACGCTCCAGATATCGACCACTTGCAGGTCTACCTGCCCACACATCAACCTCAGCTCTCGTGGCGTGAAGCAGGTTGTCCACAAATCCACCTCGACGGCTGTGCCGGCATCGTTGCGCACCTCTGTCCGTTCGCGGCTGACCCCCGTTGCTGCGTCGAACGAGGCCGTCTCGTGATATTTGACCGAGTAGTAGCTGCTGAAGGCCGAAAGGGCCAACATGCCGCCGGGCTTCAGTGCCGAGGCGATCCCTGCAAGCACGGCGACGTTCTCGTCATCTGCCGCCATCAGCCCGAACGCTCCTTCACACAGGCAGATCGCCGCATCGAACTCGGCGCTGTAGGGAAGGTGACGTGCATCGAGCCGTTCGAACGTTGCACCGGATGGAGCGCCTTCCACGGCCAGATCGATGAATCGCGTGCTGATGTCGATGCCGTGTGCGACGAAGCCGCGGCGTGCCAGCTCGTGCGAATGCCTGCCGGGTCCGCACCCCACGTCGAGGATGCGGTCACCTGGTCTTAGGCCAAGTGTTTCGACTACGAAATCGACCTCTTGGCTCGTCCCCTTCGTGAACGAATACCGCAGATACGCCGACCCCAGATGATCCGCAATCGGTTCAAACCAGTGGCTCATCTTCTCCAACTCCGGCACTATTGCTGGTGGTCCTCACTCGCCTCCGCTTCGCTTCGGCTCTTCGGACCTTGCGGCTCTTCGCTGGCGCTCATTCGCCGCGCGCGTGCACCTTCCTTTACTTCGGCATTCACGTTCAGCTTTTCGCACTTGCCCAACTTTGACCCCAGGAGACGTTGACCTCGAGGGGGACGTCGAGCTCGGCTGCGTGGCGCATGATGTCGATCACGATCGGTCCGACCATCTCGCGCTCGGCGGTGGGCACCTCGACCAGCACCTCGTCGTGAACCTGCAGGATCAACCGGCTCTGGACGTCGGACTCCGAGAGCGCGGCGTGAATACGGACGAGGGAGACCTTGAAGATGTCGGCGGCGAGGCCTTGAATGCCCGCGTTCATCGCCTGCCGCTCCCCCGCCTGCCGAATCCGGAAGTTCGAGTTCGACAGCTCCGGGATCGGCCGGCGCCTGCCGAAGAGCGTCTCGGTGTACCCGCGCATGCGCGCCTCGATGACCGTGCGGTCCATGTACGCCTTGACGTTCGGGAAGGCCTCGAAGTAGGCATCGAGGATAACCGCAGCATCGGCCGTAGGGATTCCCAGACGCTGGCCGAGACCGTATGACTCCATGCCGTAGGCCAAGCCATAGCTGACCATCTTCGCCTTCGACCGTTGTTCGAGGGTGACGTCTGCCGAGGCCACACCGAAGACACGAGCAGCTGTCGCGTTGTGGATGTCGGTGCCGCTGCGAAAGGCTTCGATCAGACCCGGATCAGCGGCGAGATGGGCGATGCACCGCAACTCGATCTGGTTGTAGTCGGCGACGAGAAGGATGTTGCCCGGGCCAGGGATGAACGCCTTGCGGAACTGACGGCCCTCATCACTGCGCACCGGGATGTTGTGGAGGTTCGGCTGATCGCTACTCAGCCGGCCGGTGCGCGCCACGGTCTGGTTGAAGGTGGCGTGAATGCGACCATCGGGAGCGACCTCGCCCATCAGACCCGTGCCGTAGGTGCCGCGCAGCTTCTCCATCTCGCGGTACTGCATCAAGGGGTCGATGAACTCAGGCCACTCGTCGCGCAACCGCAGCAACGTCGCCGCATCCGTCGAGTAGCCCGTCTTGGTTTTCTTCTGCGGGGCCAACTGCTTCTCGGTGTAGAGCAGCTCACGGAGCTGCACGGGCGAGTTGAAGTTGAAGGGGCGGCCGACGACGCGCTGCAACTCGGCCGCGAGCCGTTCGCTCTCCGATGTGAGGCGTTCGTTGAGCCGTCGTAGCTCCACGAGGTCGACCGCGATCCCGACGTGTTCCATCTCGGCGAGCACACCGACCAGAGGATTCTCGATCGATGCGTACAGCAGGTCCATGCCCTGCTTCTCGAGAGCCGATTCCAAGGCCGATGCGAGGTGAGCAACGGCCAGCGCGCCACGAGCCGCGACGCGTCGATCATCGTCACCTTCTTCGGTGAAGTCGAGTTGACCCGAGGAGGCCGCAGCGGTTGCCGGAAGCTGGTATGGCGTGTAGCGACGAAGCAGGTCGGCCAGGGCATAGCGGATATCGGCAGGGTCGATGAGGTAGGCGGCAATCGCCACGTCGAGCTGCAGGCCGGTGATGCTGACACCTCGACCGAGGGCCCACCGCATCAACGCCTTGGCGTTGTGACCGCGCAAGGCGAGGTGAGAGCCGAGCACCGCGAGCACATCCGGATCGGCGAGCACCCCGGCCGGTATCCACGCCACCTCGCAAGCTTCGACATCGGTCACCACCGCCAGCCCGATCAGCTCACTGCGGCCAGGCTCGCCCGACCACGCGGCAACCACGTCGAGCACTGGCAACGCTGAGATCTCACGTACGGCACTAGCGACATCAGCGAGATCCGTGATCTCGGCCTCCAGCACCTGACTCTCCGACGACTGTTGCTGTGCCCCGGGCGTTCCGATGGCCTCGAACAAACGGTCCGTCAACGCACGGAACTCCAGGAAGTCGAACAGCTTGCGCGCCACTTCAACGTCAGGGTCGATGGTCAGCGTCGTCAGGTCCACATCGATCGGAGCGTCGCGGCGAAGAACCATCAAGCTCTGGTTGCTTCGGACGCGTTCCTCGTGCTCGGCGAGAGACGCGCGCAGTTTCGGTGTCTGGGCGTCGACGTTTGCGAAGATGCCATCCAGTCCGCCGTAGGTGTTGATCAACTTCGCCGCTGTCTTCTCACCGACGCCTGGAACGCCATCGAGGTTGTCGCTGGGGTCGCCGCGCAGCGCGGCGTACTCCGTGTACTGGGCGGGCGTCACGCCCGTCTTCTCTTTGATGCCTGCCTCGTCGTACAGCGCGTAGTCGCTGACGCCGCGTCGGTTGTACAGCACCTTGACGCCGGGATCATCGACGAGCTGGTAGCTGTCGCGATCGCCGGTGACGATGATGACCTCGTGCCCCGCCGCTTTCCCCTGTTCGGCAACGGTGGCCAGGATGTCGTCCGCCTCCCAGCCGGCGAGATCGACCACGTGCACGCGCAATGCGTCGAGCACCTCGCGCACCAAGCCCATCTGTTGGCGCAGGATGTCGGGAGCGGCTTCGCGCTGCGCCTTGTACAGCGGATTGGCGTCGTGACGGAACGTCGGCTCCGGCCGGTCGAACGCGACCATCACGCCATCGGGCTGCTGATCCTTCAGGAGGTAGGCAAACATCGACGTGAAGCCGAAAACCGCGTTGGTCACCTGACCCGATGCTGTTGCCATGTCGGTCGGCAGGGCATAGAACGCGCGGTAGGTCAGCGAGTTGCCATCGAGCAAGAGCAGCTTCACGGGCGCAGCGTGCCGGCCAGCACCCGCTCGGCAACCTCACGCATGCGCGATCGCTCGCTCATCGCTGTTCGTTGAATGAACGTGAACGCCTCACCCTCTCGCATTCCGCACTCGTCGATCAAGAGGCCCTTGGCACGATCGATGATCTTGCGCGACTCCAGCTGCTCGCCCAACGCATCGACCTCGCCGGTGAGGTGCTGCATCTCCCGAAATCGGCCGATGGCGACTTCGATGGCCGGGATCAGATCGCTCTTCTGGTAGGGCTTGACGAGGTACGCCAGTGCTCCGGCGTCGCGGGCTTCCTCGATCACTTCGCGTTGGCTGAACGCGGTCAGCATCAACACGCCACAGATCCGTTCAGCCGTGATGACGCGTGCCGCCTCGAGGCCATCCATGCCCGGCATCTTGATGTCGAGGATGGCCAGATCGGGTCGCAGATCGCGCACGAGCGTCACGGCTTCGTCGCCGCGACCGGTCTCGCCAACGACGTCATAACCCTCTTCCTCAAGGGTTTCACGCAAGTCGAGGCGGATGATCGCCTCATCCTCGGCGATCACGACACGAATCGTCACTGGCGGCACTCTCCTTCAACGGTTGAACAGATCAGAGTAGGCCAAGTTCATCGAGCAACTCGTCCTGACGGGCTTCCAGCGTATTGATCTCGGCGATGACATGACGGCGGTGTTCAGCCATCGCCTCGGAGTGCTCCGTGGCCTCACGATGCTCGACAGCGGCCGCCGGATTGTCAGCCACCAGGGCCCTCAGGGCCGCGTCCTCGGAATCATCGACGAGGTGGGCCAGCTGTTCGTCGATGACGACCAGCTCGTCTCGTAGTCTGCGCAGCCGAAGACCGACTTTGCGCAGCTTCCTCTCGACTGACCCGCTGCCCATACCAGCATTATGACCGGGTCAGCCGCCCGTCGGTTTGACCGTGACCGTGTCGGTCGTCTCGCCGCGAAGCACGCGCACGACCAGCTGGCCATTGGTCACCGACGCCTCCACCGCGCCGCCATAGCCGCTGGGTACGTCGATCTCGCGCTCGTAGCCGCCGTACTCCCACTCGTGGATGAGGTACGCGCGCGGACCGGCGCTGCGAAGGCGGGCCCAGAACCGGACCCGGCCCGGATACAGCTCGACTGTCACGTCACTCGCTGTGACGGCGGGGAACGGGGCCACGATGACGAGTGCGCCGGCGCTCTCGTACACGTTGACCGGCACCCGCTGGGGCTGCATCTTTCGCTCGGTGTCGGCGGTGGATTCGACGACTTCTTCGTGGCGGGGCTGCTCAGTTCCCATGCCCAGAACGTAGTTGCTGGCGAACGCCCTCGATACAGCTCAGCGCTTTGTAACCGCAGGACCCGCATAGGGTCCCTAGACGCCAACCGCTTGAACCGTGAGCTGAGTGAGTGCCCGAGGTGGGACTCGAACCCACACGCCCTTTCGGACAACGGATTTTGAGTCCGTCGCGTCTGCCATTCCGCCACTCGGGCGAGTGACCGCGAGATCGTATCGGCCCAAGTGAAGTAGTTCACGTCCGTTACTCACTGGTAGCAATTCGACTGCGTCGGAAACGGTCTAACGTATTCGGATCATGCTTGCCTTCACGTTCCCTGGCCAGGGATCACAGCGACCGGGTATGGGCAGGCCCTGGGTCGACAACGAAAGTTGGGAGCTCGTCGACGAGGCGTCCGACGTCGCCGACCGCGATGTTTCCTACCTCCTGCTCGACGCCGACGCGGAGGAGCTCAGAGACACTCGCAATGCGCAGTTGACGACATTTGTCTCCAGCTTGATGGTGCTCGATGCTGCAGAGCGTCTCGGTCTCGAACCGAGCTTCTGCGCCGGCCACAGCCTCGGGGAGTACACCGCGCTCACTGCTACCGGCGCGCTCGGCTTCGACGAAGGTGTGCGCCTCGTCTGCGAGCGCGCCGACGCGATGCATCAGGCCGGGATCGAAAACCCGGGCACGATGGCCGCTGTGCTCGGTCTGGACGACGATCAGGTCGAAGTCGCCTGCAGACGCGCCGACAGCGATGTCTGGGTGGCCAACTTCAACGCCCCCGGACAGGTCGTCATCGCGGGGTCATCGGAGGGTGTCGCGGCAGCGGGGATCGAGGCGAAGGAGCTCGGCGCCAAGAAGGTCATGCCATTGCAGGTTTCCGGCGCCTTCCACACACCGTTCATGACGGCCGCCCGGGACCGGCTCCGCAAGGCCATTGCCGAGGCAAATCCGCGTGACACCGAGGTACCGGTCATCTCCAACGTCGACGCACTGGCCCACAACACGGGCGACGACTGGTCGAGCCTGCTGTCGGCACAGCTCAGCAGCCCGGTTCGCTGGAAGCACTGCCTCCTGGCGCTCGAGGACGAGGGTGTCACCCAGTTCGTCGAGCTTGGTCCGGGCGGCGTGCTGACCGGCATGGCCAAACGTACCGTCGCATCCGCTCGCACGATTGCGGTGTCCACACCCGAGGACCTCGAGAAGTTGCTCGAGTGGGTCAACGCCGGGTCGCAGCACAGCGGCGCGCAGCTCGAGGGCGAGCACCTCTTCGCCCAGGAACGACTCGTCGTCAGCCCCGCCGCAGGTCTTTTCACCCCGATCGACGGCTTGGCCGACGGCACCCATCTTTCCGTCGGCGATGTGCTCGGGCAGGTCGGCGACACCGAGGTGCGGTCCCCGTTCGCGGGTGTCCTGCAGAACTACATCGCCGTCGACGGCGAACGAGTAACAATGAGACAGCCCATCGCATGGTTGAGGACGATCTGAAATGCCAGTACTACCTTCCGGAGTTAGAGGTGCAGTGATCACGGGTTGGGGTACGGCGTTAGGGCCGAAGATCCTCACCAACAAAGATCTCGAGCAGATGGTCGCGACGTCCGACGAGTGGATCGTCGAGCGCACCGGCATTCGTCAGCGGCACGTCGGCGGCACGACCGTCGGATTGTCGATCGAATCGGGCCGGGCCGCACTCGACATGTCGGGCGTCGACCTCGCAGAGATCGACGCGCTGGTACTCGCCACGACAACACCCGACACGCAGTGGGGAACAGCGGCGACCGTGCAAAACGAGCTCGGTCTCCGGTGTGGTGCCTTCGATGTCAACGCGGCGTGCTCCGGGTTCGTCTACGGACTGGTCACCGCGCATGGCCTGATCGCGATGGGTGCGCGCAAGGTTCTTCTCATCGGAACCGATTCGCTCTCCCGCATCACAGACTGGGATGACCGCAACACCGCAGTGTTGTTCGGCGATGGATCCGGCGCTGTGGTGCTCGAAGCCGTCGAGGGGCCCGGCCAGTTACTGGCTTGGGATCTCGACGCCGACGGCTCACTGGGGCGTCTCCTGTGGGCGGACATCGGTGGGTTCATCCACATGGAAGGCAAAGAGGTCTTCCGACGTGCCGTCCGCATCATGGTCGACTCGGCGACCAAGTCACTCGACCACGCCGGCCTCACAGCCGACGACATTGCGTTGGTCATACCCCATCAGGCCAACGTCCGAATCATCCAGGCCGCGTGCGATCGGTTGGGCATCGAGCCGGAACGTGCCGTCACCGTTCTCGATCGCACCGGCAACACCTCGTCCGCGTCGATTCCGCTTGCCCTCGGTGATGCACTCGACACGGGCCGCGTCAGTGAGGGTGACCTGCTGCTGCTCGTCGGATTCGGAGGTGGGATGACTGCCGCCAGCGCGGTATTGCGCTGGGGTGGCGGTGCTCCCGCCGGCGGGCCTGCGTGAGCAGAGTCGTTCTGATAACCGGAGGATCGCGCGGGATTGGCCTGGCCTGCGCGCAGCGGTTCGCCGCGCTCGGTGATCGAGTAGCGGTCACCTACAACTCGTCGGCGCCGCCGGAAGGGTTCTTCGGAGTGTCGTGCGACGTCACGTCGGGCGAGTCGGTTGACGCAGCTTTCAAAGCGGTCGAGTCGGAGTTCGGCCCGGTCGAGGTTCTTGTCTCGAATGCCGGCATCACCAAAGACGGGCTGCTGTTGCGAATGAGCGAGGCGGATTTTGGATCGGTGATCGACGCCAACCTCACCGCCGCGTTCCGGGTCGCCAAACGGGCGACGCAGGGGATGTTGCGTGCCCGGGCCGGGCGGATCATCTTCATGTCATCCGTCGTCGCGCTGCTGGGATCGGCGGGTCAGGCCAACTACGCGGCCTCGAAGGCCGGCCTCGTGGGCTTGGCGCGATCGTTGGCCCGCGAGCTCGGCTCACGCAGTATCACTGTCAACGTCGTCGCCCCGGGGCCCGTCGAGACCGACATGACCTCGGCGCTCGGCGAAAAGAGGCTTGCTGAGCTCACGGCCGCTGTGCCGTTGGCGCGAATGGCTTCACCCGACGAGGTTGCCGGGGTGGTCTCGTTCTTGGCGTCCGCCGACGCGGCGTACATCACTGGGGCAATCATCCCGGTCGATGGCGGCCTCGGCATGGGCCACTGAGATTCGCAGTCCAGTAACATCTTCCGCATCACGAACACAAGGAGATAGTCGTGGATCAAGCAATGTTCGCCCGCTTCCGCAAGTGCGCCGTCGAGGTGCTCTCGGTCTCAGAGGACCAGGTCGTGCCAGAAGCCAAATTCGGCGACGATCTCGATGCCGACAGTCTCGATCTGGTCGAGCTCGTCATGGCGCTCGAGGAGGAGTTCGG
>JANMMQ010000413.1:0-2653 GCA_031373465.1 Ilumatobacteraceae bacterium
CTTGCAGCTCGAATCGGGGTTTCATGGTCACTCTTCCGGCCCACGCGCGGGTCGTCATCGTCGGTGGCGGCATCGTCGGGTGCAGCGTCGCCTACCACCTCGCCAAACGCGGTTGCACCGATGTGGTGCTGCTGGAGCGGCGGCAGTTGACATGCGGCACCACGTGGCACGCTGCCGGTCTGGTCGGCCAACTCCGGGCCACACGCAACCTGACGCGACTTGCGCAGTACACGACCGACCTCTTCGCGACCTTGGAGGCGGAGACCGAGCAGGCAACAGGATTCGTCCAGCGCGGATCTCTTGCTGTCGCCACAAATGACGAACGGTTCGAAGAGCTCAAACGTGGCGCTTCGATGGCTCGGGTCTTCGGCCTCGATGTCGAGGTGATCACCAGCGCAGACATCCACGACCTCGTTCCGCTCGCCTACGTCGATGATCTCGTCGGCGGCGTGTTGCTGCCGAAAGATGGTCAGACGAACCCGATCGACACGACCCAGGCACTGGCCAAGGGCGCGCGCAGCCGGGGTGTGAAGATCATCGAGAACGTCAAGGTCGACCGGATCATCGTAGAGGGCGGCCGGGCCATCGGGGTCGCCACCGATGCAGGTGATCTCAGCGCGGATGCTGTCGTCAACTGTGCCGGGATGTGGGCACGCGAGCTCGGCGACGCTGCCGGCGCGGTGGTTCCGCTCCACGCCGCCGAACACTTCTACATCGTCACCGAGCACGTGGATGCGTTGTCACCGACGATGCCGGTGCTGCGCGATCCGGACGGCTGCGGATACTTCAAGGAGGATGCTGGCAACCTGCTCGTCGGCTGGTTCGAGCCGGTCGCCAAACCCTGGGGCATGGGCTCGATCCCCGAATCGTTCTGCTTCGACTCCTTGCCGGCCGATTTCGAACACATCGAACCGCTGGTCGCCGCGGCGGTGCATCGCATTCCTCTCCTCGCCGAGACCGGTATCCGACTGTTCTTCAACGGTCCCGAGTCCTTTACCCCCGACGACCGCTATCTCCTCGGTGAGTCGCCGGATGTCCGAGGGATGTTCGTTGCCGCAGGGTTCAACTCGATCGGGATCCAATCCGCCGGCGGGGCGGGCAAGGTCCTGGCCGATTGGATCGTCGATGGGCACCCACCGATGGATCTCTGGGACGTGGATGTGCGGCGCGTCATGCCGTTCCAGAGGAACCGTACGTACCTGCACGATCGCACGGTCGAATCACTCGGCCTGCTGTACTCGATGCATTGGCCCAACCGCCAGCCCGAGACAGCGCGCGGGGTTCGGCGATCTCCGGTCCACGACCGACTCGCCGCATGCGGCGCGTGCTTCGGCGAGACCGCGGGCTGGGAGCGTGCCAACTGGTTCGCCCCCGAAGGCGTCAGCCCCGCGTACGAATACAGCTACGGACGACAGAACTGGTTCGACTTCTCGGCCGAAGAACATCATGCCGTGCGCACCGACATCGGACTGTTCGACCAGACATCGTTCGCCAAGCTCCGACTCGAGGGACCCGACTCGGAACGGGTCCTCAACCAGATCTGCGCAAACGACGTGGCTGTCCCCGTCGGCAAGATCGTCTACACGCAATGGCTCAACGACAACGGTGGCATCGAAGCCGACCTGACCGTCACAAGAGAGGCTGACGATCGATTCATGATCGTGACGGCGGCCGCAACGCAGGTGCGCGACTTCCATTGGTTGAAGGACCACATCGGCGAAGACGACCGGGTGATCGCGGTCGACGTCACCTCCGGGTCGGCAGTGTTCAGCGTGATGGGTCCCAACTCGCGGACGTTCCTGCAGGCACTCACGCCATCCGACCTGTCCAACGAAGCGTTCCCGTTCGGCACGTCTCAGGAGATCGATCTGGGATACGCGCGCGTGCGCGCCAGCCGCGTTACGTACGTCGGCGAGCTCGGCTGGGAGATCTATGTGCCCGCCGAGTTCGCGGCCGGCGTCTTCGACGTGCTCACACAAGACGACTCCGATCGATCGCCGCACCTCGCCGGCTACCACGCACTGAACTCACTCCGGATGGAAAAGGGCTACCGGCACTGGGGCCACGACATCACGCCCGACGACACCCCGCTCGAAGCGGGCCTGGGCTTCGCGGTCGCGTGGAACAAGCCAGACGGCTTCATCGGCAAAGACGTTCTCGTTCGTCAGCGCGAAGCGGGAGTCTCCCGGCGCCTCGTGCAACTCGCTCTCGAGAACTCGGCCAAGCTGCTGTACCACAACGAGCCGATCTGGCGCGATGGCACACTTGTCGGCGAAACCAGCTCGGGAATGTGGGGGCACACGCTGCAACGGTCGCTGGCGTTGGGGTATGTGGCGAACCCCGACGGAATTGCCAACGCCGCGTACATCGATGCGGGCACTTACGAGATCGAGGTCGCCGGCCAACGGCTTCCGGCGCGGGTCTCGCTGCAACCGTTCTACGACCCGAAGAGCCTCCGAGTGAAGGCCTGATCTCGATGGCGTTCCGACCCCTGCACACGGCGAGCGAGCTCCGCGAACCAGCCGCCGGAACAGACTTCGATCCGTCGGCTGAGATCGGCGAGGAGATCCGCGGCCTCCGCAAGGCGAACGGTCTGACCCTGAAGCAGCTCGCCGCTGGTGCAGGAATATCGGTCGGCTATCTCAGCGAAATC
>JANMMQ010000414.1:0-1625 GCA_031373465.1 Ilumatobacteraceae bacterium
ATGACTGTCGACGAGGACACGCTGATCTCATGGTGCAGCGATCGGCTGGCGCGATACAAGAGCCCGTCGAAGATCCTCTTCGTCGACGAACTGCCGCGCAACCTCAGCGGCAAGCTCTTACGCCGCTCGCTGATGTAACGCACGCAGCGATTGCCTGCGCGACGTCGACGCCACCAGGAATCCGGCGAACAACACCACGATCCCGATCAACAACGTGATCGCAAACGCGGTGTCCTTGCCGAGCCGGCCGGCCAACGTGCCACTTGCGGACAGAACGATCGTGCCGGCGGCGATCAGCAGGTTGCCGACGACGAGCTGACCTGGCGACGATGCGATCCGACTGACACGTTGCATGGCCGGTTCTCGGCGACGCGCCAAGCGGAACACGCTCCACAACGCCCCGGCGATGATCACGATCGCAGCGATGCCGGAACCTGCTGCGGCCAGGACGCGCGGCGCGATACCGAACACGTCCTTGCCAGTCGGGAGCTCTGTGCCCGAGACGCTGATCCGCGTCGGAGCGAAGAGCACGATGCCGGTGCTCAGCCCACTCAGCAGCACCAGCCACCAACGCACCCGGTCGCCGACCGCTCGGCCGGCCAACAGGTACACGGTGCCGAGGGCAAGCCAGGGCACGTTCAACACCGCACCGGCGAGATAGAAGACCCGGAACGTGGCCAGGCTCCACCCGCGTGACTCGGCCCACCACAACGACCCGGCGCCGAGGGCGAAGAGGGCAAGCGAGACCGACCAGGCCAGATCGTGCGGACGACGACGACGCATCCAGCGGTCCGAAGTGCTGAACGTGAAGGCAACAGCGACCAATGTCGCGGCGGCCGCCAGAGCAACGTTCATCAGATGCGACGGTAGTGGCCAACCTTCACGGCGGGTAGGCGTGACAAAAAATCGAGGTTCGCGGCCTCGCTGCTTTGTGAACGTGTGCACGAGTGCCTAACGTTTGTGGCAGGTATGGCTCCTGAACGCACTCGCCGACGCATCCCAGATGCCACCGTTGCCCGGCTTCCCGTGTACCTGCGAATTCTGACCGAGCAAAGCGACGAGGGTGTCGACAGCATCTCGTCGGAGCGCCTCGCCGAACTGGGTGGCGTCAACGCCGCCAAGGTTCGCAAGGACCTCAGCTACCTCGGGAGCTACGGAACGCGTGGCGTGGGCTACGAGGTCGCGTATCTCGTGTACCAGATCCGCCGCGAGCTCGGGCTGACTCACGACTGGCCGGTCGTGATCGTCGGCGCCGGAAATCTCGGGCAGGCCCTCGCCGGATACGGCGGTTTCGGTGAGCGCGGTTTTCCGGTCGCGGGAATCGTCGACATCGACGAGGCCAAAGTGGGATCGGTGCTCAGTGGTGTTCGCGTTCGGCACATCGACGAACTTCCGCAGATCGTGCAGACCAAGCGCGTCAGCATCGGAGTCGTCGCAACCCCGGCCAGCGCGGCACAAGACGCGGCCGACAGACTGGTCCGTGCCGGAGTGACGAGCATCCTCAACTTCGCACCTGTCGTTCTCGCCGTGCCGCGAGCGATCGAGGTTCGCAAGGTCGACCTTGCTGTCGAGCTACAGATCCTCAGCTATCACGAACAGCGTCGTGCCGGCGGCGCCATCCACGC
>JANMMQ010000468.1:0-7987 GCA_031373465.1 Ilumatobacteraceae bacterium
CGGACTACATCAGCGACGCGGTGCTCGCCGAGGAGCTCGGGTTCAGCAGCACCTGGTACGGCGAACATCACTTCCGGGAGTGCCAATGGACCGGCTCGCCGATGCTGGTGGCCAGCGCGGTCGCGGCGCGGACGGAACGAATCCGCATCGGAACAGCGGTCGTGCTCCTTCCCTTCCATGACCCCATCCGCGTCGCCGAGGATGCGGCCATCGCCGACATCCTCTCGAGCGGCCGGTTCGATCTCGGCGTCGGCCCCGGTTCGCAGTACGAAGAGTTCGTCACCTTCGGAAAGGACCCGACGGAGATGAACGGTCGGGCTTGGGAGATGGTCGACTGGATCCAGCAGGCCTACGCGCAGACCGGCAGCTTCAGTCACAAGGGACGGTTCTACGACATCGCCGACATGACCTTCACCACCAAGCCGGTTCAGCAACCCCTGCCCATGTGGTGGGGTGGCATGGGGCCGAAGAACCTCGCCAGGGCCGCGGAACGCGGCATGAACCTCATCGCACCGTTCAACGCCGGGTACGACGCCGCACTGCAGGCTTGCGGACGCAACCCGGCCGACTACCAGGTGTCGGTGATGATTCCCGTCTGCGTCGCCGACACCACCGACAAGGCCTGGGAGATTGCCGGCCCCGGCATCGAGTACTTCGTCAACTTCTACCAGATGCGCAAGAACCTGATGGGCGAGTCGGCGCCCGACGATGCCAGGGTCACTCAGGAGATGCTGCGCACAGGCAACGCCGGGTTCTGGTTTGCAGCCGTCGGCACCCCAGAAGACGTGATCGCCAAGCTCCGCCCGTTCGTCGACGGCCATCTCGGCCGGATCACCCAACTCGCTCTGCAGATGCGTCAGCCGGGCATGGGCAACGATGACACGCACAGATCGATGCGGATGTTCGCGAGCGAGGTCATCCCCGCGTTGTCGTGACGGGCCGGACGCGGACGACGGGGATGCGTCGTTCCGTCTTGACCTGATACTCCTCGTACGGCGGGTAGAGGGCGACCATCTCTGCCCAAAATCGATCCCGGTCCTCGCCCTCAAGAACGGTCTCGGCGACGCCTCGCACCACGTCGGCACGTTCCTGGATCGTCACCGACGGGTCAGCAACGAGGTTGAGATACCACAGCGGATGGGTCGGGCGACCACCGAACGACGCGATCAAGATGTAGTCGTCACCGTCGCGACCGTAGATCAAGGCATTGCGTCGCAGATCGCCGGATTTGCGACCAGTGGTCGTCAACACCACGGTTGGACACCCCCGCCACATGTACCCGTCGTCCCCGCCGGTTTCGACGTACTTACGGGTGTGCTCGGCCACCCAATCCATTGCACTGTCCAACGGTTCCTTTCTCATGAGGCTCTCCTTAGGTTGACGATGTCGAGCAGATCGGTGTGGATCTGCGAATTGGCCGCCACGATGTTGGTGACTCCGGTACCGAGGTTGACCGGTTCTCCTTCGAACCCGGTCGCCACTCCCCCGGCCTCTTCCAACAGCAGCACGGCAGCGGCAACGTCCCAGGCGTAGGTTGCGTCCTTCTCTACGAAGCCGTCGAGCATTCCGGCAGCCACATACGCCAGGGCGAACGATGGGCAGCCGATGGCCCTCGTGCCACGGCAGTGCAGATGCAGCTGCTCGATGCGCAACGCGTGCTCGTGGATTGCCGATGGGTCATCGTTCTGCAGTCCGGTGGCGATCAGCGCTCTACCGATGTCGGTGGTATCGCTCGGCCGACAGCTTGTGCCACCTCCGCGTTCGACGGAGTACATCTCCCCACGCAACGGGTCGAGGATCACCCCTGCAAGCAGTGGACCGCCGGTCTCGCGAACCGCGATCGACACCCCCCACGGCGACATGCCCCGCGCATAGTTGGACGTCCCGTCGAGTGGATCGACGATCCATGTGAACGGCCCATCGGGATCGCCCGCCGAGCCCTCCTCGCCGAGGATTGCGTGGCCCGGGTAGCGACCCAGCAGAAGTTCGACGATCGTTGCCTGCGACGCCTCGTCAGCCCAGGTGACGATGTTCGACCTGGCCGACTTCTGCTGGATCTCCGCCGGTCGCAACAGGCCCTCCATCAGCCGGGCGCCACCCGCGCGCGCAGCGTCGATTGCGGATTGCAGGAGGTTCAGCTCGCTCACCCCGGCGAAGCTAGTAGGCCGAATCGCGTTGATCGTTGACGGACGTAAGTGATTCGAGGTGCTTGATATAGCATCGCCAATCGCAGCCCGTGTGGGGACGGGTACCGAGCAATCCATTTCAGTTGGGGGTCACCATGGCAGAGATCGTTCCCGTCGACCAGTTCCTCGACTGGTATCCGGGCTGGAAGCCCGAGCACATCGACGATCCATGGCTACGGATGAAGTCTGGGCCGTTCCGCAAGGAGGACGAGTCGCGCTTCTGGTTCGTCGACTTCCACTGGCCGCGAGGGTTCTCACCGCTCGGATTCTGCTTTGTGACGAGCGCAGCGTGGAGCACGCAGCTCGCGGCCCATCAACTCCCGCTGCCGCCGGCGGGAGGACTTGTGCAGCGCATGGGCGGGCCCTTCCTGTACGAGGGAGAGGTGCCCGTCGCATCGCAATGGGAGATCGGTTTCCGCGCGGCACGCATCGAGAAGAACATGCCCAAGTTCCTGGGCAACTTCGATGCCATCTGGGAGGAGCGCAAGTGGGAGCTCGAGCTCGGGCTCGGCTACTTTGAGAGCTATGACTTCGGGGGCAAGTCGCTCGCTGAGATCGGGCAGTACATCGTCGATGCGCGCACCTTCAACACCCGTGCCTGGGAGATCCACTTCGAGATCATGTACCCGCTGCTGGCCATCTATCTGCAGCTGTACGGGTTGTGCGCCGGCAACGGGATCGACCCCGGCAACATCGCCAAGATGCTGCAGGGCCGCGACTCCAAGATCATGGAGACCGACCGGGCGATGTGGGACCTGGCCGACGAGGCCAATCGCCTCGGCATCGCCGACCTCTTCGACCACGAGCCTGACCAGATCCGTGCCGCCCTGTCGAAGGCTGGCGGCAATGGCTCGATCTGGCTGACGAAGTTCGACGACTTCCTCAAGGTGCACGGCTGGCGCACCGAGGGTATCGCCGACATCAACATCCCATCGTGGATCGAGGACCAATCGTCACCACTCGGTCAGTTGCGCAACTTCGTGCAGATGGAGGAGCGTCACGACTTCGACAGCTCGCTGGTCGACTCGCACCGGGAGCGCGACGAGGCGATCGATGCCGCCCGCTCGAAGCTGAACGGCGACACCCTCGCTGGCTTCAACCAACTGCTCGACATCTGCACCGTCGCAAACTTCGCGTGGTGGAACGAGGATCACAACTACTACATCGACCTCCGCTCCTCGATCCCGCTGCGCCGCGGCGCACTGGCGGCTGCCGAGGCTGTCGGTGCGGACAAGTACGACGACACGACCTTCCTGTTCTTCCCCGAACTGCAAGAGGTGTGCAACGGCGAAATCGCATGGAAAACCAAGCAGAAGATCGCTACGGCGCGTCACGAGTACTACGACCATTACCAGGGATTGCGCGGGAGCATCCCGAAAGTCGTCGGCACGCTGCCGGAGAAGGTCGAGGACCCCGTTCTGATCGAGATCTTCGGTATGCACAGCCACTACTTCGCCGGCCTGAAAGCTGATCCGCACACCTCGACGCTCAGCGGCTTTCCTGCCTCGGCCGGCACCTACACCGGCAGGGCGCGAGTCATGGTGTCGGCGACCGAGCTGTTCGATCTGGAAGAGGGCGAGATCCTCGTCACCGAGGCGACCTCACCGAACTGGACGCCCGCATTCGCGATCATCGGTGCATGCGTGTGCGACGGCGGCGGTTCGCTGACGCATGCCGCAACCGTCAGCCGCGAGTACGGCATCCCGTGCGTGGTCGGCACGTCAGTGGCGACACTTCGAATCAAGACCGGCGATCTCATCGAGGTCGACGGCACGCGCGGTGTCGTCACCATCATGGAGCGCGCCAACGCGTGAGTGTGAGCAAATGAGTGTCACCAAATGAGTGTGAAGGGCAAGCGGATCGTTGTGACCGGTGGGGCACGCGGCATCGGCGCGCGTCTCGTCGGCGAACTGCGCGAGCGCGGCGCCGAGGTCACGTCGACCGACATCCTGCCGGGGTGCGACATCGTCTGTGATGTCAGCGACGAACAGGACGTCGTCTCTCTGTTCGATCAGGTCGGCGATATCGATGGGCTCGTCAACAACGCCGCCATGTTGGTCGGCCGGCGCCCCTTTCAAGAGATCTCCGTCGACGAGTGGGATCGGATGATGGCAGTCAACGTTCGGGGCACGTTTCTCTGCTCGCGCGAGGCGTCGAAGCACATGCCCAACGGGGGCTCGATCGTCAACGTCTCGTCCACGACGGCGTTCAACGGATCGCAAGGCTTCCTTCACTACGTCGCTTCGAAGGGCGCTGTGGTGTCGATGACCAAGACGCTTGCGTTCGAGCTCGGTCCGCAGCAGATCCGGGTCAACTGCGTCGGACCCGGGTTCACACCGACCGAGGGCTCCGCCGTGCTCGGCACGTACGACCCGACGACAACACCGCTGGGCCGGGTCATGGAGCCCGACGATCTGCTCGGAACGTACTGCTTCCTCCTCGGTGACGACTCGAAGTTCGTCAGCGCCCAAACGATCCTGGTGAACGGTGGACGATTCCCTCATTGACCTCGACGCCACGGCCCAGGCCGAACTGGTGCGCAACAACCTGGTGCATCCGCGCGAGCTCGTCGAACATGCCATCGAGCGCATCGAACGGCTGGACCCACAGCTCAACGTCATGGTCCACCGCCAATATGAACGAGCCCGACTCGATGCCGAACGCGAGCTGCCGGATGGCCCCTTCCGCGGCGTGCCGTTCCTGTTCAAGGACTACCGCTGCCGAGAGGCCGGCGAGCCGTACACGATGGGCATGCGCGCCCTTCGCGACATCGACTTTCATGCCGCCACCGACGCACCGCTGGCGCTCGCCTTCCGAGCTGCCGGACTGATACCGCTCGGGCGCACCAACACACCGGAGCTCGCCTGCGTGGGAACATGCGAGCCGGAAGCGTTCGGACCGACACACAACCCGTGGGACCTCGAACGCACTCCGGGTGGGTCGTCTGGTGGTTCCGCAGCAGCGGTTGCGGCCCGCGTGGTTGCGGCTGCACACGCCAACGACATCTCCGGCTCGATACGCATTCCTTCTGCTCACTGCGGGCTGGTCGGGTTGAAGCCGTCGCGTGGCCGCACGATCGCCAGCGTGGTTGCCGATGCGCGCACCGGCATGAACGGGGAAGGCGTTGTGACCCGTTCGGTCCGCGACACCGCCGGACTTGTCGACGCCATATCGGTGCCGGGCTCACCGCCCCTGCTGCCCGCCGCCGTTGCGCCCTGCCCGCCACTTCGGATCGGTCTGTGGACGCAAGCCTTCAGCGGCAGCTCTGTAGACGCCGCAAATGCCCTCGCCGCAGAGCACTGCGCGTCACTCCTCGAAGGCCTCGGAAACAGCGTCGAGATATCGTCGCCGGCGCCGTTGTCGGACCCAGCGTTGTGGAAAGCGGCGGCTACCCTCCTCGCAGTCAATCTGGCCGTCGAGGTCGACACCTGGTCGGGCAAGATCGGACGCGAGCTCACCGAGACCGACCTCGAGGCAACCACGTGGCGCTTGGTCTCGGCAGGCCGCGGCGTCGGCGCAGTAGAGCTGTTGTCCGCACAAACCCTGCTGATCGAGCACACCGCGATCGCCGAGACGTGGTGGGAACGGTTCGACATCTTGATCACACCGACCACCGCCAACGCTCCGACGCCCCTCGGCGATTACGCCAAGGGCTACGAGTCAGGTCGCGGAAGTGTGTTCACCCGTCCGTTCAACGTCACCGGGCAGCCGGCCATCAGCGTGCCGCTCGGGTGGCCCGCTGACGGGCTGCCACGAGGTGTGCAGTTGATAGCTCCGATGGGCCGCGACGATCTTCTGATCACCGTCGCGGCAGCGCTGGAGGCCGTCGAACCCTGGGCACAGCGCAGAGCTACGGTGAGTGCATGATCGTCGCCGTGGTCAACTTCGCCTTGCCGACGCCCCTGACGTCGGACGAGGCACGAGCCCTGTTCGAAGCCAGCGCCCCGAACTATCAGAACGTGCCGGGCCTGCTGCGCAAACACTTCCTGTTGGCCGACGACGGCCGCAGTGCCGGCGGCGTCTACCTGTGGGAGAGTCGCGAGCAGGCCGAGGCGTTGTACGACGACACCTGGAGGGCGCGGCTGGCAGCCCGCTACGGATCGCAGCCGCAGGTCAAGTTCTACGACAGCCAGGTGACCGTCGACCCGTCCTCGATCATCGTCGGATGACTTTGGCGGCGCAGAGCCAAAGTTACGGGACTAAGGCCGAGTGACGGCGAGCGGCCCCGGCGCCGGGGCCGACCGCCGGACTCGGGCTTACCAGGGGTGAATCGTGCCATCCCATTTGTAGAAGGACCCGGTCTGGTCGATGGTCAGTTCCTCGACCAGCTTGACGATCGACGCGGCTGAGACCGCGGGGTCGAGTGTGGCACTCGGCCCGCCCATGTCGCTGCGCACCCAGCCAGGGTGCAGGGAGATGACCGTGACGCCTTGGGACAGCAACACCTGCGATTCCTTCAACGTCACCATGTTGAGCGCTGCCTTCGAGGTCGTGTACGAGATGTCGCGGCCGATGGTCTGGGCGACTTCGATCGAGCCGACCTGCGACGAGACGTTGACGACCTTGCCACCGGCCGTGCGCAGGTTGTCGGCCAATGCCTTGACCATCAACCACGGTCCCAGCACGTTGACGTCGAGCACCGCTCGGAACTGCTCTTCGGTGAGGTCCAGCGCTCCCCTTGCGCCGTCATCAGCGCCGACGGCGCGTGCGTCGATGCCGGCGTTGTTGTAGAGCAGATCGACGGGACGATCGCCGATCGCCTTGGCGAACGCAGCGATAGATTCGCCGGAACCGGTGTCGAGCGGATGCACCTCGGCGCCGGTTCGGCTGAGCTCGATGGCGGCCGTCGGGTTGCGGCACCCGCCGATCACGGTGGCGCCGGTGACCGCGTGCTCTTGCGCCAGCGCCAACCCCAGGCCGCGGTTGGCGCCAGTGATCACGACGAGCGTCACGAGGACTGCTCTTCGACCAGGCGGCGCGACGGCGTGCGGTTGACCACCAGCCGCAACAGGTCCGGACGCGAGTAGTGCCCGGCGACATCACACATCGCTTTCGCTGCCCGGACGTTGTCGAGCGAGGCGTCGGCCACCAGGATCTCTTCCCCTGCCGCCGGCCCGGCGATGATCTCGCCCGTCGGATCGATGATGTGGCTGCCACCGTTCATCGGCCTTGTGGTCGACACGACTTCGCGCAACTCAGGGTCGGCGATGTCGTCCGGGTGGATCAAGCCGCCGACCAACACGACATAGGCAGCGCCTTGTGAGGCGAACGCCCGCGCCAACAACAGTTGCCGCGTCGACGACATCGCCACTGGCTCGGTCTCGTGGCCGGGGAACGCTGCCACGTGAACCTGGGTGCCCTGGGCCATCAATGCGTACCCGGGCAGCACCATGTTGTGCTCCCAGCAGTTCAGTCCACTGATCGAGGCGTACGGGCGCTGATACGTTCGCAATCCGGTGGCGTCGCCCTCGCCCCACGCCGTGCGTTCGGCATCCGTCGGCTTCAACTTGCGGTGCTTGCCGAGAATCTCGCCCTCCGAGGAGATGAACAGCAGGGTGCAGTAAACGGTGCCGGCGGACGTCTCGTCGAGCTCGGCGACGCCGATGGCTACATCGCACCCGGCAGCTTTCGCGGCAGCACACAACTGGTCGGTCTCGGGTCCGGGGATCCTGACCGCGGCGCCCAGATAGCGACCGGTCAATGCGCGGCGCTGATGGTACGGGATCCTGGCGTGCACCCAGCGCGGGTATCCGGGCAGCCAGGTCTCCCCGAACGCGGCGACGGTCGCACCCATCTCGCCT
>JANMMQ010000489.1:0-6231 GCA_031373465.1 Ilumatobacteraceae bacterium
TACGACTCGAGCACAGCCAGCGTCGCGTCGGCACGATCCTGGCTCATCGATCCCAGGGCCGCTGCTCCGAATATGACACGGGTCGACTCGTGGCCGGTAGGCCCAAAGGGCTTGGTTGGCAGCATCCCAGAAGAGTACCTACCGGACCAGGTGGCGGTCACGTAGAACTCGCTTCAAGATCTATCCCGGGCCCGACTTCGGGAGCGGTTCGTCGGAGATCTCGATGACCTTGGGAACCTTGTATCCGGCGATCAACGCCCGACAGTGCATACGCAGCTCCTCCGGGTCGACATCCATGCCGATGTGCATGACGACGATTGCGTGAACCGCCTCGCCCCACTTGTCGTCCGGCACCCCGAAGACCGCCGCCTCTGACACTGCCGCATGGCGGTACAGGGCGTCCTCGACCTCTACCGAGTACACGTTCTCGCCTCCGGACACGATCATGTCCTTTGCGCGGTCCACGACGAACAGGAAGTTACGGTCGTTGAGGTACCCGAGATCGCCGGTGTGATACCAGCCGTCGCGAATTGCATCGGCTGTCGCCTGCGGATTGTCCCAGTAGCCCACCGTGACGGCGTTCGACCGCGCCAACACCTCACCTACTTCACCCGCCTCGCAGTTGGATCCGTCGGGCCTGACCGTGCGGACCGCGACGCCCATCGCCGGCTGACCACAAGAGCCGGCGAGATCCGTACCGAGCGTCGTCTCTTCGTGGCGCAGGCGGGTCACCACCGACGAGGTCTCCGTGGCTCCGTAGAACTGGGCGAGCTCGGTGTCCGGAAAGACCTCGTGAGTCTGGCGGATCAGCTCCGTTGCGATGGGTGAACCCGCATGACCGAGCAACCGCAACGACGACACGTCCCGGGGTCGGACGCGCTGCTCTGCAACCAATGCAGCCAGCATCGTCGGAACCGGAAGGAAGATCGTCACGCGGTGCTGGGCGATGAGATCGAGACACAACGACGGATCGAATCGAGGAGCGATGACCGACTTCCCGCCGAGCCAGGCGAGACCTGTGAGCGGGGCGATGCCGGCGACGTGGAACATTGCCGGCGCGGCGAGGAACACATCGTCGCTGACCAGTGAACAGGCGAGCGTCTTGTTGAACGCGTTGGCGACGAGGTTGCCGTGCGTCAGCATCACGCCTTTCGCAGCACCGGTGGTGCCACCCGTGTAGAACAGGGCGGCGATGTCATCAGCGCTGACCTCGGCGGGGATTCCACCGGCAGCATCTGCAAGGAGCTGCTCATATCGGTCGGGCATGTCGACCACGTGCTCGACGAGCTTGGCCTCGTCGCCTGGTTCGCGATCGGTCAGCAGCACCCGCGCTCCGCTGTGTTGCGCGAGGTGAGCCAGCTCGACTTGCCCCAACCGTGTGTTGAGCGGAACCAGCACCATTCCGGCGGCCGGCACGCCGAAGAATGCCTCGAGAAAACGGTGGCTGTTCGCCGACAGCAACGCGACCCGATCGCCGTGCGTCACGCCCAACGTTGCCAATCCCACACCCAGCCGGTCGCAGCGCTCGCCCAGCTCCGCATAAGTGATCGCCCGTTCCCCGTCGATCACAGCGACGCGGTCGCCGAAGCACGTGCGGGCGTGCTCGAGGGGGTCGGCCAGGGTAAGCATCCGCCGTGGAGACTACGTTCTCACCTGATGATCTCGCTGCCGCTGACCACGAGCAGGCTGAGCATTCGAATGATGCGATCGCTGGATGTCGAGCGCCTCGTGGAGTACCGCAACCAACCGGATGTCGCCCGCTTCCAGGACTGGGAGGTGCCATTCACCGTCGAGATGGGCAGGCGGTTGATCGACGAACAGGCTGCGCTCGATGGCCCCACGAACGATGCCTGGGTGCAGTTGGCTGTCGAACTGGCTGGAAGGACGATCGGCGACGTCGCGGTTGCCGTCCGTGACGGCGGGCGGCAGGCGACCATCGGGTACTCGATCATCACCGACGCGCAGGGCCACGGATACGCCACCGAGGCAGTCGGCGCGGTCGTGGATGCGCTGTTCGACGAAGCGGGCATCCATCGAATCGTCGCGTCGATCGATCCCGGGAACGGCGCGTCCAGGCGTGTGCTCGAGAAACTCGGATTCCGGTTCGAAGGCTGCTCGCCGAGTTCGGCGTTCGTCCGTGGTGCGTGGGTCGACGACGACCACTTCGCGCAGCTGGCCACCGAGCACGCGGCTCGTTCAGCCGGTTCGTTCACCCCTGGCCGCGCCCGAACTTGAACTCGCCCGGCAGCTGTGGAAGCGACCCCAGCCATTGCCAGAGCTTGTCGACCTGAGGATCCAGATCGTCGATGTCACCCGAGTTGTCGATGACGAAATCGGCATCGCGCAACCGTTCGTCACGACTCGCCTGACGGGCGATCCGCGCCCGCGCGTCACTCTCGCTGAAACCACGCGATGACATCAGCCGGTTTACCTGCGTCTCGACCGGAACGTCCACGACGATCTTGGCCTGTATGGCACCTGCCCGATTCTCGGTGAGCAGCGGGATGTCGAGCACGACGAGCCTCTCTGTCGGCGCGAGGCGATCGACCCTGCGGGCGATCTCGGCGCGGACCGCCGGGTGGACGATTGCGTTGAGGTCAGCGAGTGCGTCGGCATCTGCGAACACGATCTCCGCGAGCTTTGCGCGGCGCAACGATCCGTCGTCGTCGATCACGTCGTCACCGAAGCGGCCCGCGATCGCCTCCACAACTGCAGAACCCGGTAGTTGCACCTCGCGCGTGATCAGATCGGCGTCGACGATTTCAGCACCGCGAGCGGCGAGCATCGCGCTGACGGTCGACTTTCCCGATCCGATTCCGCCAGTGAGCCCCACCAGGATCATGCGCGCAATGTACAACGCACCGGCTCATCCGTCCGGCTCTCGGTATCATCTCGTCGATGGGAGAAGAAGTTGACCAGCGTTCACGCGGCAACGAACCTCCGCCACGCGATCAGCAGTCGCTGAGTTGGCCACTGGTCGAGCGCCGAAGGGTGCATGCCTCGCCGCCCGGCGGTGTCGAGCGACGCGCCTCTCGGCCATCCGCCGCTCCACCGTCAGTTCCCAGTCTCACGGCGGCGCCGCTGTGGCCCTTTCGCCTCGCCGCGCTAGCGGGAGCACTCGCGCGCGCCAGAACCGATCTCAGTTGGGACAACTGGAAGATGATCACCGCGGCGGTGATCGTCACCGTGTACGCGATCGTCACGTGTCTGCGGCCGGTGCCGTACCGAGACGACACCAAGGTGCGGATTCGCATCATTGCCGAGCAAGCCCTGCACTTGATCGTCGTGTTGGCGACGGGCGCGTGGGCGTCGCCGTTCGCACTGTGCCTCATCCCCTCGGGAATGCTCGCCGGCTTCGCCGCCGGCGGGTTCTTCAGTGCCCAACTCGGTGTCGCCGCGATCGCCGCGGTCACGGCGGCGCACGCCAACGAGGTCGGCATCCGCGAGGGTCTTCGCGACGGTCTGCTGTGGACCGGCCTGCTCGGTCTGGTCGCGTTCACCAGTGGCCTCACACACCGCGCCGGTCTCGAAGCCGCACGCCAGCAGCAACTCGCACTCGACAGGGTCAGCCGACTTGCCGAGGCCAACTCGCTGCTGTTCTCGCTGCAACGCGTGGCCCAGACGCTGCCTGCATCGCTCGATCTCGACGATGTCCTGGACTCCACCGTTCAGCGAATGCAGGCGATGGTCCGCCACGACGCGCTCTCGGTGTTCCTCGTCAATGCAACCGATCGCGCCGTGGAGCCGATCCGCGCCCTCGGCTTCACTCCGCCGTCGTCGTTCCAACTCGATCGACTCCCCGAGGGTCTGCGCGCGGCGATGGATTCGCCGCGCACTGTTCGCATCGATGACCTCAGCTTCCGTGGCGGTGTGTCGGCATCGGCGCGCAGCGGCCTCTATGGCGCGCTTCGCGCTCGCGGCGCGCTCGTCGGCCTGATCGCAGTCGAAGCCGATCAGCCGGACTCGTTCGGTCAACAGCAGGCCGAGATCGTCCACGGCCTGACCGAGCCATTCGGCATCGCCATCGATAACGCCCGCATGTTCGGCCGCATCCGAACACTCGCCGCCGACGAAGAGCGTTCGCGCATCGCCCGCGATCTACACGATCACATCGGCTCCTCATTGGCGATGATCGGATACGAAGTCGACCGGGCCCGTTCCATCGCTGCCGACGGTGGTGAGATCATTCCCGTCCTCGAAGATCTACGGACGCAGGTAACCGCGGTCGTCTCTGATGTTCGCGACACCCTGTTCGATCTGCGAACCGAAGTCACGGACACATACGACCTGGCCGCCATCGTCCGCGACTTCCTGACGCGGGTGCAGCACCGAACCGGTATCCACACCGATCATGAAGTGCGAATTGCGGGGCGCCTCCCGTTGATGCAAGAACGCGAGCTGTGGCAGATCGCCCGCGAAGCCATCACAAATGTAGAGCGCCACTCGCAAGCGAAGAATCTCACGGTTACAGTCAATGAGACCACGACAAGCGCATCGATCTCGGTCCGCGACGATGGTGTAGGGCTCGGCGTGCACACCAGCCGGGCCGATAGTTATGGCATCATTGGCATGCGCGAGCGTGCGGCCCGAATCGGGGCTGAGCTCTCAATTCGCCCATCGGTGCGTGGCGGCACGGAGATTCAAGTGCATCTTCGCTCTGACGACAGGAGACAACGTTGGGACTCTCGGTAATCCTGGTCGATGACCACACGATGTTGCGGCAAGGCATTCGACGCGCGCTCGAGAGCGAGGGCATCAAGGTCGTCGCAGAGGCCAGTGACGGTGCCACGGCCATCCGTCTCGCCCTCGAACACAAGCCCGACGTGGTGCTGATGGACGTCTCGATGCCCGGAATGGACGGGGTAGAAGCGGCGCGCCGGCTGGTCGAAGCCGATGGCCGCCAACGAGTCGTCATGCTGACGATGCACATCGACCGAGACGTGATCGATCGGGCAATTCGTGCGGGTGCTGTTGGTTACCTCACCAAGGATTCATCGATCAGCGAAGTGATCCTCGCAATTCAACTTGCTGCGAACGGCGACCGTCCGATGTCGCCACGCCTCGCCGCAGCGATGCTCGATGAGGCCCGGCGCGAAGACGCGCTGATCTCGGCCCGAGAAGAAGAGGTGCTGCAGTTGGTCGCCGACGGCTATGGCACCAACGAGATCGCCGAGCGCCTCTACATCAGCGGCAAGACGGTCAAGAACCATCTCGCATCGATCTACGAGAAGCTGAACGCCCGTGACCGGACCCAAGCGGTACTCATGGCCGTCAAGATGGGCATCGTCAAACTGACGTAACTCAGGCGTCGGTTGGTTGAGCCGGCGCCTCGTCGGCCGTTGTGGCCTCGGAATCGTCAGAAACTGCGACTTCTGGGTTGACCACCTGAGCCTCGGCTGCGACGGGCGTCTCGGCTGGTGCCGGTGCTGCAGCCGCCGCGGCCGCTGCTGCCGCTTCGACAGCAGCCTCGGCCTCGCCGCGAGTGGCGTCGGGGTTGTTCTCGTAGTACTCGGCCCACGCTGCTTCGCGCTCGGCGTCGTCGCCGCCGGCGGTCCAGTTGCCGTGTTCGTCGATCTCGAAGTGCTGGCGGTACTCCTCGGCCAATTCGCCACCCTCGGCGGCCTGCTTGATCGACAGGCTGATGCGACGGCGGGCGAGATCGAGGTCGATGATCTTGACCCACAGCTCTTCGCCAGGAGTGACGACCTGCTCGGGGGCCTCGACGTGGTGGGTGCTCATCTCGGAGATGTGCACCAGGCCTTCGATGCCGTCGCCGACCTGCACGAACCCGCCGAACGGGACCAGCTTGGTGACACGGCCGTAGACCAGTTGCCCCACCTCGTGTGTGCTGGCGAACTCTTGCCACGGATCCTGCTGGGTCGCTTTCAACGACAAGCTGATGCGCTCGCGCTCGAAATCGACGTCGAGGACCTGAACGGTGACGGCATCGCCGACAGCGACGACCGCACCGGGATGATCGACGTGCTTCCACGACAGCTCGCTGACGTGAATGAGACCATCCATGCCACCGAGGTCGACGAAAGCGCCGAAGCTGACCACGCTGGAAACGACACCCTCGCGGATCTCGCCAGGCTTCAGGTTGGTCAGGAAGCTGTCGCGCGATTCCTTCTGTGTCTCTTCCAGGAATGCACGGCGGCTGAGCACGACGTTGTTGCGGTTCTTGTCGAGCTCGATGATCTTGGCCTGCACGGTCTTGCCGATGTAGGGAGC
>JANMMQ010000498.1:0-3285 GCA_031373465.1 Ilumatobacteraceae bacterium
CCCCCGTGGCGCTCAACCGCTTCGCGCATCTGTCCGAAGTAGTCGCGCAGCAGGGGCCGCAGCACCTCGGGGTCGTGTCGCCCCCCCAGCGTCGTGGACCCTACGAGGTCGCAGAACAGGGCGGTGACGGTCTTACGGATCGCGCGCGCGGGCGCCGCCTCGAGCGGGGTGGCGCACTCCTCGCAGAACTTCGCGGCGTCGCGGTTCTCGTGCTCGCAAGTTGGGCAGGTCGCCATACGCGCACCCTATGCCCGAGCGCCGGAGCCGGGCACCCTCCTGTCCTTCCGCGATGGTGGGCGCAAAGTGGTGACAACGTGCTGACAACGTGCTGACAACGGGATTCGAACCCGCGACCCCCACTTGGCAAAGAAAGGAGATGTAACTAGTCCGCCCAGCCCGCTGTGGTCCGCTACGCGGGCTATTCTCCGCTCTTCGTCCGCTCATTCCGCCGAGTGAGCTCGTCTCCAGGAACTTAGGTTCAACGCGTTAAACCTCTACCCACTTGGGCGGTGGCGCTTCGTATTCTCACTAGGCACCATGCGCTCGTGGTGGGGGCTGGAGCAAGCCGGCGTTACGGCCAACAGCGACAAGAGGAGCATGTCATGAAGGTCACGTTGGTGTACTTCGACCGATGCCCGAACTGGCAATCGACCAACGCGCGGCTTGAGTCGCTGGCTGGTGAGATCGGCTTCGAGCTCGATCGTCGCAAGATCGAGACCGTCGAGGATGCAGAACGGTTGAAGTTCCGAGGGTCACCAACGCTGTTGATCGATGACGACGATCCGTTCGCTAGCGGTGACGAACCGGTGGGCTTGTCCTGTCGTGTCTATCGGACTGAGAACGGCCTCGTCGGTGCGCCTACCGAGGGGCAGTTGCGAGAGGTGCTCACGGCCCGCGGCGGGAACCGCACATGATCGTCGGGCCGCTCGATTTCACGGGCGAGAAGACCCAAGACACGAACAGAGGGCAACAGTGACGTGCTCATGCTGTGGTTTGGACGGCGACCCGGCAACGCTGGCTGGGCTGCAATGCCACGATGACGTCAAGATCTGTCCGGACTGCATCGCCTGGCGCGGCCAGCGCACCGGTTCTGGTCGTCGTATCGGCGGTTGGAATGGAATTGACGCCGGACGGATCTACGGGAGTTCGGCTGCTCTGCTAAGCGCTGTGGGATCAGTTGAACCGACCTCGGTCAGGCCGCTCCATCGACGGACTCCGCAGCACACCACACGGCGGATCCGCCCCGGCTGTCGAGCGTCTCGGCTTACCCGCGCGACGCTCGTACTCAGAATCATTCATGTCAGCCGGCACGACACGGACGGGCAGCAGACAGGCGGCGCCTTGCGTAGCACATTGTCAAGTCCCGGTACCCGTGTTCCGGTTTGGCTCCGGTAGTTGTGTTCCACTCGTTCGCGGGTTAGGCAGCGTTGGTTCTGGAGGGTCGACCGCCAGCGTTGGCGAAGGCGCCGTGCTCGCGGCTGCGATCGTGACGGATCGGGCACACCCGTAGCACTTCGCCGCCAGCGGAGATCTCGACGTGTTCACCGACGATCGCGACTTGGACCTGGCGACGGATGTGCGCCCGCCCGACTCGATAGCTCGTTCCCGCGAAGCTGACATTGCCCGACGAGTCGACCTTGCGAGACACGCTCTGACCGACCGTTGCTTGGCGCGGTCGTGGCCGCTTGGCTTTCACCTTGCGCGCCAACGCCTTGGTCTCGTCGGTTGGACGGTGTCGTTGGGCGTGAGTGGCGACGAGCACACCGCGGTGATGAATCGACACGAGCCCATCGGCGACGGACACCTCGACGGTCTCGCCGGCGAGCCACACCCCGACCGGGTAGAGCTCGCTGGCGAAGCTGATCTTGCCGGTCTGGCCCACACGGCGGGTGGTCACTGGCTCCTCGGCTCGCACGACCGGCTCGACCCCGTCACGACCGGCGAGACGAAACCGTTCCCACGGCACCACGTCACCGATGCCTTGATGGCGGCGTTCGTAGTTGTACTCGCGCACCCAACCATCGAGCTGCGCCTGGGCGTCAGCGATCGATTCGAACTCCTTGCCGTTCAAGAACTCGCGACGCATCGTCTTGTGCCACCGCCCGACCTTGCCAGTCGTGGTCGGCGACCGCGGCGCGGTGAGGATGTGCTTGATGCCGTTCTCACGGCAGATCCGATCGAACAACACCTCTCCAGTGCCAGGACCGAACCGGCCGGTGAACACCTTGCCGTTGTCGGTCAACACCTCCTGCGGGACACCGAAAGCGCGCATCGCCTTCGTCAATGCATCGCACACCGGACGCGCCGTCGCCCGTTCGACAACATGTGCCGAGATCACGAACCGGGAATGGTCATCGATCCCCGACACGATGCTCGCCTTCCACCCGTTCACCAGACGCACCCCACCAACCACGTCCATCTGCCACAACTCCATCGACCGCGACCGCTCCCACCGCTTGTAATCGGCCTTCTTGCGACGTCGAGCCTCCGGCTCGATCAACCCATGCCGCACCAGACAGCGATACACCGACGACCGACCCGGCAACGACATCCCTTCCGCCTCCAACCGAAACAGGATCGTGCGCGGACCCCAGCCCGGGTTCGACCGGCGCAGTTCGATGATCCTCGCTTCGACCTCGGCAGGCATCTGATGCGGACACGACAACGGCCGCTCCGACCCATCCGCCAAACCAGACAAACCCTTGGCCGCATACCGTCGCAACCAACGATGCAAGGTCTGACGCGTCACACCGAAGCGCACCGCAACATCAGTGACCGTCGCACCCTGGTTCACCACCTCGAGCACAGCCTGATAACGCAGCTCCACAAGCCCCAGCTCCACCAACACGATGACGACCTCCTCGAACCACGACGATCCTGAAGATCACCATCGAAGAAGGCTCAGCACCGCCAGACGCGGACCCTCACGTGTAACACAGCTACCGGAACCACTGTCGCCCAGCTACCGGAGCCAGTCCACAATCCGGAACACACCTACCGGAGCCAACATGTCCACTATGAACCGGGACAGCACAGACTTGTAGGCACGTTGTAGGCACGGCACCGTTTCAAAGTCAGCGCAACGATCGCCAGAAATAACTGTCTACCAGGCATTTCAATGGAGCGGGTGACGAGAATCGAACTCGCGTTCTCAGCTTGGGAAGCTGATGTTCTGCCTCTGAACTACACCCGCGAAGGTGGCACAGAGGTTAGCGTCGGGCCGTGATCCTTTCCGACCGGACACTGCGCCAACAGATCGCCGAAGGACGCATCATCATCGAACCT